>JACMJT010000675.1 GCA_014380505.1 Hyphomicrobiales bacterium
CGGAAGAAACCGCCATGCACTATCTCGAGCGCGTCAAGATTCCCGAGCAGGCGCTGAAATATCCGGGGCAGCTTTCCGGTGGCCAGCAGCAGCGCGTGGCGATCGCCCGCTCGCTGTGCATGAACCCCAAGATCATGCTGTTCGACGAACCAACGTCCGCGCTCGATCCGGAAATGATCAAGGAAGTTCTGGAAGTGATGGTCGATCTGGCCGAGTCGGGCATGACCATGCTGTGCGTGACCCATGAAATGGGCTTCGCGCGGCAGGTCGCCAACCGCGTGATCTTCATGGACATGGGCCAGATCGTCGAACAGAACGCTCCGGAGGAATTTTTCTCCAACCCGAAGAGCGAGCGCACCAAACTGTTCCTCAGCCAGATCCTGCATTAAACGACATCTCTCCATGGCAGGGCTTGACCCTGCATCCAGTTCTTCAGTATGGGCAAAAGAAAGTCTGGGTGGCCGGGTCAAGCCCGGCCATGGAGAGAGATGATGATACGGCTACTTTTCGTTTTAAGCGTTCTTGCCGCGCTGAACACAGTTGCCCCGGCAGGCACGCTCGAGGATGTCAGAGCGCGCGGCAAGCTCTTGTGCGGCGTCAATCCCGGACTGCAAGGGTTCGCTGCAAAGGCCGCCGATGGAACCTGGGCCGGGTTTGATGTGGATTTCTGCAAGGCGGTTGCCGCTGCCGTGCTCGGCGATGGGGCGAAGGCCGAGTTCGTGCCGGTCAATGCTCAGGAGCGTTTCGACAAGCTGAAGTCCGGCGCCATCGATCTTCTCGCGCGAAATACGACATGGACCATGGAGCGCGAGACCAAGACCGGTATCCGTTTCGCGGGCGTTTCCTATCACGACGGGCAGGGGTTCATCGTCAAGAAGCTGCTCGGCGTCAACACCGCGCTTAACCTCACGGGCGCTGCGATCTGTTTTCTCTCCGGCACCACGACGCAGGCTAATGTGGAGGATTTCTTTCGCGAAAAGGAAATGAGTTTCGTCCCCGTCACCTTCGACAAGATCGACGATCTGGTGAAGGCCTTCGACGAGAGCAAATGCGACACCTACACCGCCGACCTGTCGCAGCTCTATGCCATACGGCTCAAGCTCGCCAATCCGAACGACAGCATCGTGCTGCCTGATGTGATTTCAAAAGAACCGCTCGGTCCCGCCGTCCGCCAGGGCGATGAGCAATGGTTCAACATCGTGCGCTGGACGCTCTTCGCGCTGATCGATGCGGAAGAGAGCGAGATCCGGGCAGGAACCGTCGACGCTCTCAAAGCCGAAAGTAAAAAGCCTGACGTTCGCCGGATCCTGGGGCTGGAGGGAACCTTCGGCGCCGACCTCGGCCTTGACGCGGACTGGGCCGCCCGCGCCATCAAGGCTGCCGGCAACTATGGCGAAATCTTCGAGCGCAATCTAGGTAAGGGTTCGGCGCTTGCCATCGAGCGCGGCATCAATGCCCAGTGGAATGGCGGCGGCCTGCTTTACGCGCCGCCGATCCGATAATTTTCTTGACTGCGCGGCGCGGCGATCAATCGCTGACGTCGACCATCTTCTCCTTTCGGCCGTAGGGGGCGAAGCCCAGCTTCTGGTAAAGGGGTAGTGCTGCAGGGCCATCAAGAGTGCAGGTTTCGACGATGACCCGCTCGGGCTTCCGGGCCCAGCAGGCGCGGATTGCTTCGGCGAGAAACCACTTGCCTAAACCAAGCCCGTGGAATTCGGGCATGAGGCCAAAATACCCAAGCTCCACCACTGGCGTTTCGATCGCGTTCACTTCGAAAAACCCGGCGGGTTGGCCTGCCGCATAGAGAACCCATATTTCAACGCGCGAGTCGGCGATGATTGTTGCAAGCGCCGCGTCGTCGAGCTGCTTGCGATCGATCCAGTGATAGCTACGGCCGACCGCGTCGTAGAGAAAGCGATAGAAACCGATGCTCGGTTTTTCTGCGCGCATCAGCATCAGTTTCGAATTGACGGGCGTGGGAACATGCAGGCGGGGTTCGGCCCGCATTTCCAGAAAGGTGACAGTGGTTTTGATCTCGGGCAAGGCTTAGGGGCCGGTAGCAACGGGCGTATCGGGATCGGTCCCCCATTCCGCCCAAGACCCATCATAGAGGGTGTGGTCGCGGGCGCCCGCCAGCGTCAGGCCGAGGTTGAGGACGGCGGCGGTGACGCCGGAACCGCAACTGGTGATGACGGGCTTCGAGATATCGATGCTGGCATTGGCGAAAACTCCCGCAATCTCGGCGGGTGACTTGAGCGTTCCGTTGGGCTTCAACAATGTCGCGTAGTGAACGTTGCGAGCGCCTGGCATGTGGCCCGCGCGCACGCCGGGACGGGGTTCCGGTTCCTCACCACGGAAACGGCCAGGGGCGCGGGCGTCGGCGATTTGGGATTGGCCGCCACGCACATCCGCCATATCGCGCACCATCATGGATTGATACCGCGCGGTGAAATGGCGCTCCTGGGGCTTGGCTGCCGGACCTTCGGCGAGGGCGCGATTTTCCGCTTTCCACTTCGGCAGGCCGCCATCGAGCACAGCCACGTCGTCATGGCCAAAAACCTTGAACATCCACCACACGCGGGCCGCCGAGAACAGGCCTGCCGCGTCGTAGACAATCACGCGCTTGCCATCGCCTATTCCCATCCTGCGCATGCGGGATGAGAATTTCTCGGGACTCGGCAGCATGTGGGGAAGCGCGCTCGCCGTATCGGCAATCTCGTCGATGTCAAAGAACTGAGCGCCGGGAATGTGGCCTTCAGCGAACTCTTTCTTGGCGTCGCGCCCGCTGGCGGGCAGATGCCATGAAGCATCGAGAATCGCGATGTCGGGCGAGCCCAGGTGCTGGCCAAGCCATTCGGTCGAGACGATATCGTTGCTCATGCGAACACCAGCCTTATTCGGCGGTTGATCTTGCCTTTGCTTTCGATCTTGGCAACGGCGATGGGACCGATCTCAGCGGTGGAATGCACGTGGGTGCCTCCGCAGGGCTGCATATCGATTTGGCCTTCGGGACCGATCATGACAAGGCGCACTTTGCCCGTGCCTATGGGTGGCTTCACCGTCATGGTGCGGATCAGGTGTTGTGAGCAGAATGCCGCCGCGCTCGTTGATGCCCGTGACAGTCGCTTCGCAGGATTGCGTGTAGGCCTCATCGCGAAACAGCAGGGCCGTCAAGCCGGAACCTCTTCAAAAACCTTTGGTACATTGGGCGTGGCCTCAAGCCACTCGGGCACTGGCAAATTCTTCTCGCGCAGGAACGTCGGGTTGAATAGCTTGGAGGCATAGCGTGTGCCGTAATCGCAGAGGACGGTGACGATGGTGTGGCCGGGCCCCATCTGCTTCGCCATCCGAATAGCGCCCGCCACGTTCACGCCGGTGGAAGCGCCCATGCACAGGCCCTCGTACTTCAGGAGATCGAAGGCGATGGGGATCGCTTCACTGTCGGGAATCTGGAAGGCCTCGTCGACGATGGCGCCTTCGAGATTGGCAGTGATGCGGCCCTGGCCGATGCCTTCGGTGATGGAAGAACCCTCGGCTTTCAGCACGCCGGTTTTGTAATAGCTGTAAAGGGCAGCGCCCATCGGATCGGCGATGGCGATCTTCACATTCTTGTTGCGCTCCTTGAGCGCCATGCTGACGCCGGCAAGCGTTCCGCCCGAACCTACGGCGGCGACGAAGGCATCGACCTTGCCGTCGGTTTGCGCCCAGATTTCCGGCGCCGTCGTTTCGATATGGGCCTGGCGGTTGGCCACATTATCGAACTGGTTGGCCCACACCGCACCCATGGCCTTGGCGAGGCGGCCCGAATATTTCACATAGTTGTTGGGGTTCTTATAAGGCACGGCAGGGACCTCGACCAGTTCGGCGCCGAGTTGGCGAAGCGCATCCTTCTTCTCCTGGCTCTGTGTCACGGGAATGACGATGATGGTTCTGAAGCCCATGGCGTTGGCCACGACACTGATGCCGATGCCGGTATTACCGGCAGTACCTTCGACAATGGCGCCGCCGGGTTTCAGTTGGCCCCGCTTTACGGCGTCCCTGATGATGAAGAGAGCGGCGCGGTCCTTCACCGACTGGCCCGGATTCATGAACTCGGCCTTGCCCAGGATCGTGCAGCCGGTGAGTTCCGAGGCTTTCTTAAGCTTGATGAGCGGGGTGTTGCCGATGGCGGCGATGACGTCTTGCTTGATGTCCATGACCTAGGAATGCCCCAGGCCGGTCCATCCGTCAAATGGAGTCGGGCGTCCGCAGCGTAATGCTCGCCGGCAGCTTCACGTCGGGCACATAGGCTGGATCAACCATCTGCGCGATGCAATCGCTGATCGGAAGATAGGCCGAGTTCGGCATGTGGAACCAACGGCGAAATTCGGATGTGGGCATGCCCCCTGCCAGATATATTTCGAGTACCTCGAGGCTGAACCAATGCAGCGTCGCGGGCAGGCAGAATGTAATCGCGGGTCTATCCATCAAGGCGGTAAATTGCGCCTATATCGGTCTCGCGCCAAGGCAAATTTATGTGTTCCGTCCCGGCACAATGCCGCCGCTTTCCGTCCGAAGTTTCAACGCAGTTTCAGGGCAGCTAGGTGTTGCCGGTTGCCACCAATGTGATAACCTTTGCTGGCAGAGGCGAGCGCGGGACCACCAACAGGAGCAAGAACATGACGGCGTCAAATATCACCATATTGCTGACCGGCGTTGCCTTTTCGGCAATGATCGGCGCGGCTTCGGCCCATGATCCATCGGGTAAGGGCGGCGTTCCTCAAGCCTATACGAAGCGCATGGTCGAGGGCGTGAAAGCTCTCGACAAGATGGACAATTCCGATGAGGCGAAGGGCATTTACAGCAGGGTGGTCCAGTGGCCGCCGGCCTATGCGAAATTGCGCGTCTGCTTCATGGGCGGCAACAACGAGTCAAACGCCAAGGTTGCCCAAATCGCCAACCGGTGGTCGGACGATCAGGGCATGGGCCTGAAACTCGATTTCGGCAAGGCGGAGAAGCCCCGCATGTGCAAACCCGGCGCCCGCGAATCGCAGATCCGCGTTTCCTATGACAAACCGGGGTACTGGTCGATGCTTGGCCAGTACAGTGTGGTTTACACCGCACAGGAAGAACCCTCGATGAATCTCGATGGCATGGACAAGAATCTTGCAGCCCTGGACCATCCCGAAATACAGGGCGTCATCCTGCACGAGTTCGGCCATGCCATGGGCTTTCTGCATGAACATCAAAGTCAAGCGTCCACTTGCGGCAACGAGTTCAACTGGGAGTTCATAACGAACTATCTCAAGGGCGCGCCGAACAACTGGGACGATGAGACAATCAAGTTCAACCTGGCGCCTCTTGCGGGCGAAGATCTGATGCTGACGGACTTCGATGCGAAGTCGGTGATGCTCTATTCTTTCCCGCCGGAATATTATCTGAACGGCGACAAGAGCACGTGCTTCATCCCGAAATCCAACGATGGGATTTCCGAGACGGACCGGGTGACGATCAACTACATGTATCCGGCCGATGCTAGCGCGCGCGTCAAGAACTTCGAGCAGAGCAAGGCCCAGTTCATGGCGATCTGGGACAAGGCCAAGGCGGAAGGCACGACCAAGTCGGTCAGCCTCAACTTCCCGGACGCCTTTTTCGGCGCCAAGGGCGTTGCCGCCGACGCAACCGACGAGGAATAGCCGCTTCCACACTTGCGAAAGCCCCGGTTTTGCCGGGGCTTTTTGTTTGCCCGGGAACTGGCTAGTTTACAGCCATGCGCAAGGTTGTCCGGCACATCATCGGCGAGGGCGAGACCGCCCGCCACCGCATCGAAACAGCGATCATAACGGTGGCGACAGCGCTTGCCATGCTGACGGGCGTTGGCCAGTACGTCGTCGATTCCCATGGGAATTTCGGCGATGCCGATCACCTGGCGGCGCTCTCACTGGTGATGTCCGGCGTTCCCAACAACGCAACACCGGTCACTTTCATCGATGTCGACGACAAGACGCGGGTTGCCTGGAAGGCGACCGGCGTCACGCCCCATGGGGCGCTCGCCGCACTGGTGAAACAGGCCGCGGACAATGGCGCCAAATCGATCCTGTTTGATTTCGACCTGACGCCCTCATCTACCGATCAGAAGGCCGATCCTGGTCTTGCGGCCTTGTTGCGAGATTATCCCGCCAATGCGCCGGACCTTCTGCTGGCGCGCAATATACGTTTCGTTCGCAGCACGGCGGCGGGCGGTGAAAAGGAAGTGCAGGCCGCCTCAGCCGCACCCACGCCCTATGACCTTGACGCGGCAGGCAAGCCCAATATCCGCTGGGTGACGACGCTCAACGACATCGGCAAGGACCGGGCCGTGCGTCGGATCAAACTGTGGCAAACGGTTTGCGACGGCGCCTCGGGTACGGCCTATCCGTCCGCCGCGCTGGTCATGGCGGCGCTGCCGGAAAAGGGCCAGAATCATCAGGCGGACCTGGCCGCATTTCTGAAAAGCCGGGTAGATGTGGAGTGCGGGCATAAGCCCATTACAGCGCCCCCTTGGCCGCCGGTGCGGGATGCTGTGGCGCAACTGCCCTATGTATTTGCCGATACCAGGGAAACGCCGGCCCTGTTCCGCATTGAAGTGAATGGCCGGGATACGGTGGCGCTTCGCCGCATCAGCGCCGGATTGCTGGTGAAATACGAGAATGACGTGGCGCAGGCCGCCGGCGATATCGATCGCGATCCCTTCGAGGGCCGCGCCGTCATCGTGGGGGCGAGCTATACCGACAGCGGCGACATTTATGAAACACCCTTCGGCACTATGCCGGGGGCGCTTGTGCTTGCCAACAGCGTGGTGCAAGCGCGCGCGATCGTCGAAACCGCACCCGTCTCGCCACTCACCGAGAATGTGCTGGCCATGGTGCTCTTCCTTCTGCTGGCCTACATCGCCCGCGCGTTCGTCGGCGCTGCGTCCATTTTGCTTCTCGGCATCGTGACGCTGGCGGCGCTGTTCCTGATCTCGCGCTGGCTGGGGTTTGCGTCGGGCATCGACGTCATTGCCGTGGCCGTGCCCGGTTTTGCCCTATTTAAGCTCGTGGACTCGGCTATCTTTATCGCAACGAGCGTGCCGAAGCATGGGTGGCGCGCCATTTTAAGACCCTGATTATGGAGTTCCCCGTGAAACTTCCCGCCGCGATTGTTTTGTCACTATTCTTGTTAAGCTCTTTCGTGCGAGCCGAGCCCGCGCCTGCCGGCTATGTCGTTTCAGTTTTTCTTACGGGTGAAGACACAATCGAAAAAACCGCCGTGGTGCGCGAAGGCAAGGAACTGCCGCCAAAACTTATGATGCCCCTCTATAGCGGCGATGTGGTCTTCGTGCGCGATCCCGCCAGCCGCGTCAGCCTCGAACTTGGCGGTGGCCAAACCGTGGACGTCGGCAGCACTCTCCAGCGTTACGATGTGAGCGGCGAAATCCCAACGGGCGACGATGCCTGGAGCTTGTTTGCGGCCATCGGCGGCGTTCTTGCCGGAGGGTCGGAGGAAGTTCCGGAAAACATGGCGTCCAAGGGCGACAGCCTCACGGTGCCGCTTGCGGTGCATGGGCCGAATCTCATCGTTAAGACCGAACGGAAGTTGTGGCTCGCCTGGCAGGGCGGGACCGGGCCGTTCACGGTGAGCGCAAAATTGGGGGCAGAGGAAATAGCAATTGCCCCAACCGAAAAGCGCGAGATCGACGTGCCGTTAGAGGCGGGAGCCGGCGACCGCCTTGCCATCACAATCCGCGATTCACGCCAGCAGATCGCCACGGTGCGCTTCCGTCTCCGCGATGCCGCGCCGGCATTGCCCGACAGCCTGCAAAAAGCCTCCCCCGGACCTTCCGCGGAGACGCTGGTGACGGCCGCATGGCTTGCATCCGTTGACAAAGGCGCATGGGCTGTCGAGGCCGCGCAGATTTTGCATGCGCAGGCAGGCAAGGACCAAGCCGCCGCCGCCTTGCTCGCACGCATGGTCGAGGGGTGGAAGCCCTAGCTTCGGTGAAGCTTCGGAGTCGTCTAAGGCTTCACATCGAACACAAAGAGGCGGCCGGTCATTTTCGGGCCGTCGCCCTCGGGTGCGGCGGTGACACCGCGGGTGGAGGTGCCTTCAAGGTTGCCGATTAGCGTGGCGAGCTTGTTGTCGCTGCCGCGCGTCCCGCCGAAATCCATGTTGCGGATCCGCTGCATACTGGCGAGGGTGGACTGGGTGAGGGCGCAGAGTTTCGGCGGTTCGCGGTCATCGCCCTTTGGCACCGCCAAAACCACGAAGTTCTCGGCGCCCGTGGAGGAAGGCTTGTTGGAATTCTCATCCCACGTGTCGATCCAAAAGCGGAAGTCCAGCGTCTTCTGGCTACCTGCGGGCAAGGTTCGTACGCACCCGCGCTTGGCCGCGCTGGCGGGAATAGCCGCAATGCCGCCGAGGGAGTCAACATAGAATCCCGATACGTAATAGTCGATCTCGCCGTCATTCTGCACCTGAATGAGCACGAAAGTGCAATTGCCCGCAGCCATCGGCAGGAGGGGCTCAAGCGGCGATGACTGGGCACCCGCCGGCACTTCGCTGCCGGCGCAGGCGCCCCTGGCGTCCTGACCCGGCACTTTCGAGATGGTGGCGGTCACGGTTAGGCCGTCGTCGCTCTCCGCACCGCTCTCAAGTGCCGCAGTGACGCGAAGCAGTTTGGCGGCGCGCGCCAGACTCCAGACAGCATTCTTCAGGCCGGAGCCAAACTTTTCCGGATCGTCAGCTAGTGCAAGGCTCGGCGTTTCGTCGTAGGCCCCAGCCACTGTTACCCATGGCCGGTCCGAGCGGACAATCCACAGGCGATTGCTCTTTACACGGAGCATCACGTCGGCATCCGGGTCCCCGGGATTGCCGAGTTCGACACCAAGGTTCGCATCCTCGCCCTTGAAAGCGGAACCGACCGATGCCGCCACCCGTGTTTTCATAGCTTCGTTGAGAAAATCTGCGTCGGGCGGCGGCGACACCACGAAGCGGAAATTAATGGCGGGTTCCTCTACAAGAGCGGAAATCGTGGGCGGCTGGCCGGCGCCCTGTTCCCAGTCGATGGCGGAGGCGGTGCTGGTGACGGCGGTGGCCTCGCTTATATCGGCATGGCCAATGGGTTTCTCCGGCTTGCCTGGCGCGTAGAGGGCAAGCCTTGCCCCCACATCGAAACCATGAAGTGTTCCGGCGGGAAAGCCGATCTTGCCATCGGCGAGGATGCCGGTCACGGAGTTGGGCAGGCGGGCAGCATTGCTGCCGGGGACATCGGCGTCCAGGTCGCCATCGAACACGGGCGGCGGCACCTTGCCGCCGGTGCGGTCGCCATTCAGGTCAGCCACGATTTCCTGGGCGAGATCGCGATAGGTGCTGGCCGTATTGCGAGTGAGGGCGCGGTGCAGCAGATAGGTGAAGACGCCCATGCGCTGGGTCTTGCCGTCTCCCACCATCGGCAGATTGTAGCCGGGGAAAGCGCGTTCAATCGCCAGATCGTAGGATTCAACCGCATAGAACCCCACGAGCCCTCCTTCGCCTTGAACATGGGAAGCGCGGAGCGTGCCCCGGCGGTCGCCGCCGCGGGTGGACGATGCGGGGGCGTTCTCAGGGACGCCGAGCTTTGCCGGATCGACGGAACGCGTCACGTCTTCTCCCCGCGTCACCGTGCCCGAATGGCAGGCATCGACCACGGCCCAGACGAAGGCGCCCTTGGCGCGGATGGCGGTGATCTTGTCGCCCAAGGTGTTATCGACGATGGCGTTCCTGAGTGTCATTTTGATGGGATCGTAGGACGCCACGTCCGAAGGGAGCAGAACCTGATCCATGCCGTCGGCTTCGGGTTCGTCATCCTGGCGGTTGGGGTCGGCGGGCTGGCGCGTGCCGTGGCCGGAATAATAGAAAATCACCGTATCGCCGCGCTGGGCGAGGGCCGCGATGCGGTCAAGCTCGGCCAGAATGTTTGCCCCTTCGGCGAGGCCCTTGGCCACGGGATAATCGGCCCCCTCCGGCAATGGATTGGTTAGCACGGTGATGTCTTCCGGCTTCACATCGCGGGATTTGAGCGCCCGCCAGAGGAGGGAGACATCGTTGCGCGGGCCATGCAGGTCGGTAATGCCGGAGGCTTCGTTGTAGTCGGCGACGCCGACAAGAAGTGCCATGGTCTTGGCTTCCGCCAAGGGCGCGCAAGCGAACATCGCCCCGGCCACGATAATCGCTTTCAGAGCCTTCATCGCCGTCTCCCCGATTCATCCGGGCGGCAAAACACAAGAGAATTGTGGCGCGGTCAGGACCGGAGCGATGCCAGTTCGGCCTCTAGCGCTGCAATTCGCCCGTCACGTTCGGCGAGGGCGGCGGCCACATCGGCGGCTTCAAAGCGCTGCGGAATATGCTGGGTACAATTCGAATCCCTTGCCGCGACGGTGAACAGGATCGTCTGCTCGGGACGGGCTTTGTAGTTCTCCGGCATCAAGCTCGCCGTCAAATCCGGGTCCTCCACGACGCGTGCCTCGCCCCAAATCTTGATGCGCCGCCGGTTCATATAGTCGATCAGGAAGAGATAGGCCTTGGGATTGTCGGCCAGATTGCCCTGGCTGATGAATTGCCGGTTGCCGGTGAAATCAGCAAAGGCGAGGGTCTTTTCGTCGAGTACCCGCAGAAAACCCGGCGGGCCGCCGCGATGCTGGATATAGGGTTGGCCTTCGGCATTGGCGGTGGCAAAGAAAACGCTGGTTTGCGCCGCGATGAACTGAATGAGATCCGGAGTGATTGTGGTCCGCCAGGATCCTTTTTCTTCCATCTGCGCATAGGACTGGCGCGACCCTTTGCGGCTCTGCACGGTCTTCACGGAAGAGGTGAAAGCGACGTCGCTTGCGTATGCCGTCATGGTGAATTCCTTGTCAGGAGCAGTGCCTCCCAAAAGATAAGTCCTTCCCATTTTTGTCACCATATGACATTTTCAGGAGATATCCTTCCAAAATATGGAAACATCAATGGATCGACTTCAGTCCATGTACCTACTTCTGGCGGTGACCGATGCTGGCAGTTTCTCGGCCGCCGCTCGCAAGCTCGGCATGCCGCTGGCGACCATCAGCCGGAAGATTTCGAACCTCGAACGCCATCTGAAGGCGCGGCTGCTCAATCGCACCAGCCGGCAGCTGACGCTCACGGACGCGGGCCGCGATTATGTGGCGGCAAGCAAACGCATTCTTGAATTCGTCGCGGACGCCGAACGAGCGGCGGCGGGCGAATACAGTACGCCCAAGGGCGATCTGGTGATCGCGGCACCTATCGTTTTCGGGCGCCTGCATGTTTTGCCCGTGATCATCGAATTTCTCAAAACCTATCCCGATATCGATATCCGCATCGTTCAGTCAGACCGGCTTGCCAATCTTGTGGAGGATCATATCGATGTCGCGGTGCGTATAGGAGAGTTGCCCGACAGCAGTTTGATTGCCATCCGACTTGGCGCGATCCGCCGCGTC
>JACMJT010000676.1 GCA_014380505.1 Hyphomicrobiales bacterium
ACTTCGCGGGCCGGACATGAAGCTCGTCATCATGCGAAGCTGGGACAAGCCGGAAGAGCGCCTCAAAGGCACGCGCCAGCTTATGCGGACATTGGTGAAGCTGGCGGGGTAACGCAGATGGAGTTGCAAGCTTATTTGGATCGGATCAACTATCGGGGCGCAGTTGAACCTACGCTCGAATGCCTGACGGGCGTTCACCGCCAACACGCACTTACCGTTCCCTACGAAAATATCGACGTGCAGTTGGGGTACGCTTTAGATCAGGATATCTCACGCATCTACGACAAGATCATCACGAGGCGGCGGGGCGGCTGGTGCTATGAATTAAACGGGCTCCTGCAATGGGCTCTGCAGGAGATTGGATTCGACGTGACGCGCGTTGTGGCCGGCATCCACCGGCATGATCGCGGCGATGCCGTGTTGGGAAACCATCTCGTTCTTCTGGTTCGGCTTGATGGGACGTTCATCGCCGACCTCGGACTCGGCGACGGTATTCGTGAACCCATTCCCTTGCACCCGGGAACGCACAGGCAGGGCGCGCTGGAGTTCAACCTTGAAAACCGGGATGACGGTTACTGGCGCTTCCACAATCATAGTTTTGGTTATCCGGCCAAGTTCGATTTCAGGGAAATCCCGGCCGATGAGATGCAGTTGGAGGCTAAGTGCAGGTTTCTGCAAGTATCGGAGGACTCTGTTTTTGTGCAGAATCTTGCTTGCCAGATAATGGACCTGGAAAATGTTACTTGCCTTACGGGCCGTGTACTGCGGCATAAGCGAGCGGACGGCACAGAGAAAACCCTCCTCAACTCTCCCGCTGAGTTGGAAGCAACGCTGCATCAAGTTTTTGGAATTGATGGAGTAGAAATTGCGCCGCTCTGGTCGCGTGTTGCGGCCCGGCACGAGGTGTTGTTCGGTGATAAACCAATCGGGCAGATCGAGGTAAAGGGCTTTTGAACGGGTGCGGCAAGAAGAAGTGAAAGGGTCTAACTATCGCACGAAATGGAGAGTCCGATATCCCTTGCGGAATGCGATGACATCGCGGCGCACCTTGGCCGGATCTTCCTTGTGGATCATCACGCGGGCTATGAGCCCGGCAATTTCGCTCATGGCCGCCTCGTCCATGCCGAAGCGAGTCACTTCCTGGGCGCCCAAGCGGATGCCGTTCAGATCACCCGCCACCGGTGCAATGGGCAGACCGATGCCACAGAGCAGGATGTTGGCAAGTGCCAGATGCTTCGACGCCGTTTGCCCGCCACCGTAAGGAGCGGCATGGAGGGCCAGGTGATGGCTCTCCGTGTACGGACGGCCGGCGACGCCGTGGACGGCAATACCCGCGGCCGCGAGAGCATTGCCCAGGCTTTGTGCATTGCGGACACACTGATCGGCGTAGGCTTCGCCATGTTCAAGGAGGTCGAGCACCGATAGCGCCAGTGCCGCCGTCTTGCCTAGATCAAAATTGGCGGTCAATCCCGGATAGGCGATTTTGTCGAGCCGTTCAGCCAAATACTTCTCAGTCGTGAGCACCAGTCCCGAAGGCGGCCCGCCGAAAGCTTTGTAAGTGGACATGGTCATGAAATGGGCGCCCTCTGCCAGCGGTTGCTGGAAGCACTTGCCCGCGATCATGCCCGCCATGTGGGCCGCGTCGTACAGCACCAGCGCTCCCACCTCGTCGGCGATGGCGCGCACCTCGCGCACCGGATAGGGATAGAGACAGAGGGAACCGGCGATTGTGATGAGTTTCGGTCGCAGGCGTTTCGCCTCGCGGCGCAACGCATCGAGATCAATGGTCATGCGGGCACCGTCGTGGGGCACGGGATGGATGTCGAGGCCGTAAAGGCCCGCCGCACCATCGGCATGGTGGGTGACATGGCCGCCCATTTCGCCGGTGAAGGCCATGATGCGGTCACCGGGTTTCGCCGCCGCCATGAAGCAATAGAGATTTGCCAGAGCACCGGAGCCCACGCGGATTTCGGCGTAGGGCGCCGCGAACAGGCGCTTCACCAGATTTTCGGCGATCACCTCGATCTGGCCCGCATACTCCATGCCCATTTCATATTTATCGCCGGGATAGCCGAGGCTCGGGCGATTGCCGAGGGAGCGAGACAGCAGCGCCGCGGCGCGCGGGTTCATCACATTGGTGCCGGCGTTGAGGCCGAGCGACTCGGCGTCCATGTGGCGCTCGTGATCGCCGATCAACTGCATCAGGTTTGCTTCAACGGCTGACAAGTCATCTGTCTTGCCGAGCCGCTGCTCGACATCGGCGATGACGGCGGCGCAATCGGCGGGCAGCCAGGATTTTTCAGAACTGGGACGGATATTCATGGTCAAAAATCTTACCCGTTCTTCTAGGGATTGCGCCAGAGCGTTGTGGCGTCAAAGCCGGGGAGCGGTTGCCTCGCCGGCCGCCCGATATGAGTCCAGCGCGCCACCCATTGGCCGCCCGCGTCATAGAACGGCACCATATAGAAGCCTGATACCAGCAGCCGGTCCTCGGCACGGGCGGCGGCGATGAAATCCTCGCGGGTCGTCGCGGTCAGCAGCGCTGCAATGGCCCTGTCAACGGCTGGATCGGCGATGCCGGGATAGTTGCGGGTCCCCGGCGCGTCACGGCCCTCGGAGCCGAAATAATGTTTCTGCTCGTTGCCGGGAGACAGCGAATTGGCATAGGTGAAGGGAATGACATCGAAGTCGTAGGTGCTTTGCATCCTTTGGAATTGCGAAGAGTCAACCGTCCGCACACTGGCGGCTATTCCGATCTGGCTCAGGGTGCGCTGATAGTGGAGGGCTATTTTCTCCTGCTCGCGATTCAGCACCGAGATGGTGAAGGCGAACTGTTCCCCCGCCGTGTTGACAAGGCCCGCTTCATTGATTGTCCATCCCGCTTCGGCAAGCAGGCTCACGGCGTTCCGTAGTATCTTGCGATCGCGGCCCGAACCGTCGCTGGCGGGCAGGCGATAGGTGCCGTCGAGCATTTCGGGGTGGAGTTTCGCCGCTGCATCGCCGAGGATGATTTTTTCCCGGTCATCGGCGGGCACCCCTAGCGATGAGAGTTCCGAGCCCGCGTAGTAGCCATAGGTGCGCTTGTAGGCGCCGGAGAACAGATTTTCGTTGGCCCATTCGAAATCGAAGGCCATGATCAGCGCCTCGCGCACCCGCACATCCGCGAAAATTTCTCGCCGTGTGTTGAAGATGAGGCCTGTGGCGGGGGCCGGAGATTTCCGTTCGATTTTCTCCAGTGTAATTCTGCCCTGCTTCACCGCCGGAAAATCATAGCCCGTGGCCCACCGGCCAGGATCGCTCTCGGTGCGGACGTCGATAAGCCCGGTTTTGAAGGCTTCGAAGTTTGCATTGACATCACGGTAATAGTCGATCTTCACCTCGTCGAAGTTCCACAGGCCCATGGCGATTGGCAGGCCATCGCCCCAGTAGTCCCTGTTTCTCCTGTAGGTGATCGATTCGCCGGGCTTCACATCGGCGATCACATAGGGACCGGAGCCCATAATTCGATCGAGCGTCGTGGCGTCGAAGGCCTTGCCCGCCCAGAAATGCTTTGGAAGGATCGGCATGAGACCGACGATAAGCGGTAATTCGCGGTCGCCCACCGTCTGGTGGAAAGTTATGGTGCGGTCATCGGGGGTTTCTGCCCTGGTAATCTTTGAATAGTAGGTCTTGAAATTCGGCCTGCCCTTGTCGCGCAGCGTCTCCATGGAGAAAACCACGTCCGCCGCAGTCACGGCCTGGCCATCCGAGAACTTTGCCTCCGGCCTCAGCTTGAAGGTGAAGGTCTGGCGGTCATCGGAGACATCGATTGTTTCCGCCAGCAGCCCGTAGAGCGAGAAGGGCTCGTCCCAGTTGCGCCCCATCAGGCTTTCGAAAACATAGGTGCGTATGCCGTAGACTTCGGCCCCCTTCACGATGAAGGGATTGACACTGTCGAAGCTGCCGGTGATCGCCTGGCGCAACCGGCCGCCCTGAGGTGCATCGGGGTTGACATAGGGCAGACTCTTGAAGTCCGAAGGCAGGGCGGGCTCGCCCTGCATGGCGATGCCGTGGCTGGGGGCGGCGAAGGAGGGGGGTGCGGCAAGCAGAAAGGCGGTTACAAGAGGGATGGCTAACCTCATTCCGTCACCC
>JACMJT010000677.1 GCA_014380505.1 Hyphomicrobiales bacterium
ATATCCATGGCGATGCGCATGAGCGCGCCCTGCAGCCGCGGGCGGGCGTGGGCTTCGGCGTGGATTTCGCGTGGCGGGACACGGCCGCGCAGTTGTTGGCGGCCGGCATCACCACCGCTTTGCTGGGCGTTACCCTGTCCTGGGAGCCGGGGCTGCGCTCGCTGGCCATGTTCAGGGCGCTTTTGGCCGCGGCCCGGCCGGCGGTGCCGGATATGCGCATTCATCTGCGCTTCGAGGCGGATAACCTCGACGCGCTGCCCCAAGCGCTGGCGGCCATCGCCGCCGGTCAGGTGCATCTGCTGGGCTTCAACGACCACACGCCGGGCATTGCGGCCAAGCTGCGCGATCCGGCGCAACTGGCCAAATACGCTGACCGAGGCGGTGTGACGGCGGCGTCGTTTCGCACGATGATCGACTCCGCCCTGGCGCACCGGCCTGCCGTTCCAGTGGCGCGGGCACGGCTGGCGGAGGCGGCGCTCGCGGCTGGCATCCCGATGCTCAGCCACGACGATGCGTCGCTGGAAGACCGCATTGCCTTTCGCGCGCTGGGCGCCGGTATTTGCGAGTTTCCGTTGAACGAGGCCATCGCCGCCGATGCCCGCGCTGCCGGCGAGCCGGTGGTGATGGGGGCGCCCAATGTGGTGCGTGGTGGCAGCCATCTCGGCTGGGCTTCGGCCGCGCCGCTGGCCGAGCGCGGCCTGGTGACCATCCTGGCCAGCGACTACCACTGGCCGGCGCTGTTCGAGGCGCCCTTCGTTATGATGCGGCGCGGCGTGCTTGGGCCGGCGGCGGCGTGGGCGCTGGTCTCGGCCAACCCGGCTGCAGCGCTGCGGCTGGGGGACCGGGGGCATCTGGGTGCGGGAAGCCGGGGGGATGTGCTGGTGATCGAGGGTGCGCCGGATGCGCCGCGGTTGCTGGCGGTGTTCTGTGCCGGGGAGCTGGCGTGGGTAGCGCCGTGGGTGGAGGGGCGGCTGGTGGATAAAAGCTGACGCTTGGACCCATGTCGGCCGTAACGCCGTCGTTGGCCTCACTCGAAAGTGGATATTCGGCTTTGGTGGCTGCCGACCGATATGCGCAAAAGTCATCGAGGTAGGCGGCCTGTGATCGATCGTTTAGTTCCCTCTCCCACCTGCGAACCATCGGCCGAAAATTGGAGAGCCAATCTGGTAAAGACCCTGTAGCGCGCTCGCCTTGAAAAACGGACGAACTCCGAGTTTAGCAGTTTACCCGGAAGGCTCAACGAGTTGTCGCTCCGTCAATCCTTGCGAACAAGTGTTCCGACCGCGCCAGCTAGCATCGCACCACCGATCCAGCCGATGATGATCAGAAACCAACTGGTCAACTGAACCACAAGGCCCCCAGCCAAATAAGCTCCCTTCGCGTCAGTTATAACCGGCTGCCAACTGGCCTTATAGCCCAAGCTGATGATCGGTAGCAGCGTGTCGGCCGCGTGAGCAGGTGGAAAGAACTCGCTGTAGCTCGGCGTGCGTAGGCAGCGCGGCCCGGGCACTTCGCCAGCATGTCTCGCCAGACATTCGAAATCCGGTACCTGCCTCGTCGGCTCTATCCAGTACCCCGTGCTATCCGGCCAAGGGCGAATTTCGGGATTAACGGCTATCCAAAACAGAAGCGACGCAAGTATCCAAGGTACACAGAGCCAAAGTGCCAATCGCAAAGGATGGTATCCAAATCTACTGAACAGACCAAAAAAATAATGCAATTGCAGCTCTCCGCGCCTTACCCGCTTGGCTTCGCGGAGCTGATACTGCTGTGCGATCGCAACCCCTCGCGCGTCCTTCAAATGCCCCATTGCGCGCAAGGTGCTCGCAAGCTGGATCCATGGCTGTGGTCGGTAGTTTTCCGTATTGAGATTGGACGGCTTTTGCAGTGCCAACCATTCAACGCGCCCCAGCCTCAGCTCTGGATGGTCCAAGCCGAGAAAATCCTTAATGCCCCATCCTTCCTTGCCGCCCTGCGCATTCGCGTCGGTCGTAAAAGGGTAGGTGAGCCTTTTGTATTCAAAGTCATCGAAATCGATCTTACCAGAGGCGAGTTTCCAGCTTGCGAAATCATCGTCAAGCGAATCAATCTGCATTTGCTTAAACTCGAAAGTGCCGTGCACCGCCTTGCTCGCGACAACGCTGTTTAGCGGCGGAATCGCATCACTCTCGCGAGCGGCCTCCATCCGCTCGACGCATGCCGCGTGAGCCACCTCTTCGGGACATGCTACCAAGTCACGAAAGCGGAATACGCTCGATACGCGCGCGTGCTGGAAATTGAGTGTAGTCGCTGCTTTGCCAGCAAGAAGCACGCCCTTTATCCTAAATTCGCCTTCGACGACGCTATCGCTGAAATTAACACCGCCACTGAAAACCACACCATCCAGCATCACACGTCCAAATCTCGCCTTCTGTGCGACGAGTGCGGGGTCCGACCCATTGACAATCTGCGCGGCCGGCAAGAAGGGTCCGCTACCGGGCTTATCTGGATCTTGAGCCAAAAAGCACAGAAGACCTCCGTTGATCTTGGCGGCAGTTAAGTTGAATGTTCCACCTAGCAAAAATCCGGCAATCAGCCCTACATCGCCTCCGATTATCGCACCTCCACAGTCCAGACCACCCGCCCTGATACACGCGCCGGAAAAATCCATATTTCTGACAACGTTAAGACCAGGGGAGCTGACTCCTCCCTCCGCCGTAATTCTTCGGAACAGAGCATAGCCTTCGATAGAGGCGATCTCGAGATTAAGCGATGCGCTTTTGCCGGCGGACAAATTCATGTCGGAGCAAATCGCATTGCCACCGACACGGGATGCGACAAGATTCAGCGCGAAATCGGCTCTCTCGGGTGCCTTTTCACCGCCAA
>JACMJT010000678.1 GCA_014380505.1 Hyphomicrobiales bacterium
CCGGCCTCATATTCCGCCTTCGACTGCCGCTGCAACGCCTCCACCGTCTGCTGCGTTCCATCCTGCACCCGCGCCGCCGCAACGCCCCCATGTTAACGGTCTAGGTAACGGCGCATTTCCCCCCTATTCTAATATTCCAGGCGAGAGCCACATATTGCTGATGGTGAAAGATGCCGTCGCGACGAGCCATACGCGAAATGCTGATAGCGATCGGGGTCGTCGCTGGCGTGGTTGCGATCGGCACTGTGGGGCTGCTGATTGCCGGTCCTTCCCTGATGCAGTCCCCATCGCCCGATCGAATTTGCGCCTTGGACCGAAAAGCGGTGTTCGACGGCTCAACCATTGGCCGGAGCGCGGAGTCGCAATTTACGTCACTGAAGGCGCGAATGCAGGCTGAGCTTGTTGCCGAAAAAAATCGGATCGATGCGGCATCGCGCGGCCTTCCCACCGAGCAGGCCCAACAGATGCTGATCTCGCTTCAACAGCGCGTGAGTTTGGAAAGCTCCCGTCTCGATACGGTCCGGGCATCGGCCATAGCGCAGGTCATAGAGCGGCTTAGTCCCACCATCAGCCGGGTTGGCAAGGCCGCAAACTGCAGTGCAATTCTAGACCGCAGCAATTTCGTCGATGTCGGGCAAGCGCGCGACTTGACCGGGGAAATTGTCAAACAGATAGAGCGGGATATCCCGCCGTTACAGCGGGATTTTCTGGAAGATCTATACAAAAACCCAAAATAGCGGCCTGCATCAGTGCCGAATGGCAGCCGCGATCCGTGATCGCCGGTGATGCTGCCAACCCAGTCCCATAAGCACCACTATCATAAGCCATGCCGTGCCAGGCTCATCCACCGGCGTTGGATCGGGATCTGGGTCGGGACCCGGTCCCGCTATACAATCGGCGGGAACAACGGGTGTCAGATTCGCGGAAAAGACGTTGTTGGCCAGTTGCACAGGGGTGATGCACGTCGGCACGCCATTTGTAAGCTGTTGGATTCCTCTGCCGCTAATTGTGCTCTGAAACACGCTATCAGTAACGCTGAGGGTGTTGGTGGGATATGCGATGCCTTCCGCCCCGTAGGAAATGATCGCAAAATTTTCACCCGCGGCGCCCTGAAAGAAGTCGTTGTCATCCAGGATACCCTGACCGCCATTGGGCAAATCAATGGAGTAGCTTGCGGACCCGATGCCGCAACGGGAATCCGGACCGGCGATGCCGTCATAAAACGAACTCCCGGTGACGGTGGTGATGGCGGTCCTGGCTTTGATGTCGTGACCGACATTGGTGCCGCAAAAGATGCTGTTGGTTACCTCAAGACTTTCGCCAAATATGTAGATGCCATGCGTTTGGCCACTGCCGCTGCCGTTGTTGGCGAACAGGGAGTTGGAGATGGATACCATTAACTCCTCGTCTATGAGCGGTGCGCCAAAACCCGTCAGAATGCCATTTTGGTTGCCCAGGAATGTGCTGTTCGTCACCAGCAACGAGGAAGGGCCAGCGCTTTGAAAGCGAATCCCCGCGGCGTTCCCACCGTCCGCATTGCTGATGGCCGCATTCTGGAAAGTAAGCCCGTCTACCGAGAGACTTATGTTTGAAAGGCCGGATGGGACCGTCAGGAGGCCTTTCTTGCCCGTCGGGGTGGTGTTGAGAACGGCGGAACCGGCCGGCGCGCCAAAGGCGGGGTCTAAAAAGATACTGAGGTTCGCCAGAATATTGGGAAGCTCTCCTCCGCTATACGTGCCTGGCGCCAAATATATCGTGCTGCCTGGATCCAAGTTGGCGGCATTGATTGCGCTGCTTAACTCGGAAAAATTGCTCGCGAAGATAACGCCGGCTTGTGCTGAAGTCTGAAGCCCAACAACGCTTACTAGGACGGTGGCAATGACGGGCACTGCGAAACGACGCATTGGGCTCTCCACAGAGTGGCGCCCCCCTTCCCCACGGCAAAGTCTCTACTGAATCGGCGACCAGGTCGAGTGCCCAGTTGGTACGTTGCGGCACCAGATTGGCCAAAAAAGCGAATTTTCCTCTCATGATCCTGGCGTATCCGGCCCTCCGGCACCAGCGGTAGCGGCCGCCTTCCACCATCGGATCAGCTTTGATACCGGGAGTTGAGCCCCCTCCGGGATACCCCGGCCCGTTGACGGGCTTGCTTGTACGAATGGGAAGCGCACCCCCGCGCGGGCCGTACCAGCTCAGGCGACGATTTCCCGGTTGGTGCGTTAACGAACTGCCGCCAGAAACGACGTGCACAAAACCATGTGCCCATTGGCGTTTGAAAGGCCGCTTTGATGAATCGCCTGGTCGCACTCGCCGCTATCGCTTCCATCACGTTCACAACCACAACAGCTACATTGGCACAAGGCCGCTTTGGCAGCGAGGCCAAGCAAAGGACGGCCGACCGCGAGGAGCGCGAAGCTATTCGCCGGGCCGAGCATCCGGAGCTGTACGAGGCCGCTGCCGGTAAGCCTTCCGAATCGGCGACCCAGGCGGCACCCGCGGCCGAGCCCGCGGCAGAACCCGCCCCGGCGGCACAAGCGGCGGCACCCGCACAATAGCTGGGCTTACCCCATGGTTACTTCGCCGGCGGAAATACCGGCCGGCGCATTCGGTGCGCCATTTCATCTTTGGCGGATCCCGCTGCTATCGCCCTTGTGCTTCCGCGTCTGAAAAGAGGCCCGCTTCCACTTTCAGGCGGAACGACGTACCGTTGAATGGGTGTAGGAGTTGGGGCGATGCAAAGAGCACGGCTGGGTGCGTGTTGCTTGTTTCTGGTCGCGATTTCCTTGCCGACGGATACCGCGCGCGCCGGGGAGCTGATGGGCGGCGTTGGCGGATGCGAAATCTCATCCTGCGAATGGAAACCCGCGGACTGCTACAAGCCGGGTCCTCCCATTATCTATTCGTCAACCGCGAGGGTTAGCTACAATCGCGCTGTCCGTGACTTCAATGCCTACCTGGAACGCGTGCGGGACTATAAAAATTGCGTGAGCAATCAGGGAAAAGCCGACGTTAGCGCCGGCTTCCCGGCCCTGGTGGTCAAGGGCACCCAAAAAGTGAACGACGAGGTTGATCGGGAAGCGCTCCGGGCGCGTGAGGAATTGGATTCCGCACGCGCCCGGTTGAATCGATAGCACATGTGCCGAGCGGCAACGCTCGAACCTAGTCTTCTTTTCTGGTTTCCGTGATAACCGTTTTTTCGGTTACCACCTTCTCGGTCTTCGGAGCTTGCGGCTTCACCACAATGACATCCGGCGCTTTCGGCTTGTCTTCCTCATCCGTGACGATGATCTGGTCGCCCATGCTGGCCTCCTTCGCCGCTGAGATTGCGAACTACTTGGGCTGGGTGATGACGACGGCCTTGGGCGCGCCGCCGCTCTTGTAGTTATCCCACATGAAAAAGCCGATGATCCCGGCAACCAGCATCACCGCGCCGAGAATAAAGCCAAGAACGGCGCTGCCGCCGCTTCCGCCGCCGTCCTTGTTGATAATGACTGCCATGGCCAAACTCCTGGGTTGTGGTCGTCTGCATACCCAACGCGGCCTTCCCGATATAGTTCCGTCGGCAGCCAGCGCGCCCACGAAACGCCGGCTGGCCGCGATGTCCGTCCACGGCTGGATCTTGCGAATCGCCGTTCGCGCCCGCCTTTGGGCTGCAACAAATGGGGCAGTTTTGCGTTGTCAAGCTATGTTCCGAGTCTCCCTCTTTTGCTCTGCAATCCTGGCTGCCGCGACCCTGTTTTCGACCCCGGCGCTCGCCGAGCCTGCCACTCAGATTGTACCGCCCTCGCCTGGAACCATTGAAGACCTGAGCCTTCCGGTAAAGCTGATCGCCGACGGCCCGCCGCGCCCGCTGGTACGTCCGCTGGTAGGAAAGGCTACGCCCATCGTACCGGAAAAGACCGTGACCACCGTCGCCAGCCTCACCACGGCACGCTGATCGACGCGGCGCTTGGGACGATGGCCCGCCAGCTCAAAACCTATATCACCAATCTGGGGTTCTTCGAGCTGGCCATTGCCGCGCCTTCCATGAAGGCGGCCCTCGAGGCCTGGGGCATGAGCCACAATGCCTTCCAGCACGGCTTTGCCAAAATTACCGACGAACCAGCCATTGTTGCCGCAACCAGCGCAAAACCTGGTGTGGTGCTCAAACGCGCGGTGGGCACCACCGGCCCGTTTAAAGAAGATGCGGCGTTGCCCGACGCACTTCCCAACATCAGGCCGCCGGCCAACATCGGACCACCCGCGCCCAAAGCCCCGGCCCGTCCACGGCCTAAGGAAAGCTCCCAGAAAACGCCAAGGCCCGATCCCGCGGCGGTAATCTCTTTCGAAAAGGTGCGGCGCGAGCGCGAAAGAGAAAGGGCAAAGCAAGCAGCAAGACTCGAAAAACAAAAGGCTGAGCGCGATTGTGCCACGGGTAAAGCCCAGGCGGCGCTGGAGGACGCGCAGCAAGCCCATCAAAAGGCCATGGACACAATCGCGCGGGAACAGGAAAAACTCGACCGCAGGTCCGAAAATGAAACCGCCCGATGGGAGGTTCAGCGGAAAAAATTGGCGGCGGCCGTCGACCGTGCGCGTGATTAGTGTCCGCCATTCTTGGGCTGTTTAAGGCGGCGAGCTTCGCGCCTGCCGCGCCCATGACGGCGGCCGTCGCACTACGCTGTCGCTAACGACCGCTGACGCTAGCGCCGCCTATGGGCCCCTCAAGTCGCGCGGCACTACGCGCGGTTACGCTGCCGCTAACCGCCGCGGGCGGGCTTGGCAATTCATTCAACCCGCTTCGCGGTCTACTGCCGCGCCCGCCCTCAAGTCGCTGTCGCGCGGGCGGGCTTGGCAATTTCTTCAAACCGCATTCGCGGTTTGAAGAAATTAGCTCGCCGCCTTGGCCAGCCACAATCTCTTGAGATAGGCGAGCGCGGGATCGGTGACCGAGGAGAGCGCAACCGTCGCCTTGAAGGCGACGCCGACCTCGCTGCCCTTATTCCACACGATCCTGCAGTCATAGGCGACGCGGTCGCGGATGTTGATCAGGAAGAATTGCGACGGAAAATGCTGGTTTTTCCCCATCACCACCCGCGCCCCGGCCTCCGACAGGTTGCGAAAGCTGCAATCGAAACTGTAGGCGCCGTCGCCATAGACGACGAGGCCCGACAACAGCACCCGGCTGCGCGGCTTGGGCCGGCGCTCCGCCGGCGGGGGATCCAGATCGTCCTGTTTCATCGCGCGTCATCACCGCAAAAGCGGCGTCTCACCCGCGGACCTTCGGTAAGCATGCACATCACCGCGCATCCCGGCCAACCGGGACGCACCTTTTTCCTGTCAGCCATCAGCCCCCCTGAATCGGCTCTTTGATGCGTATCAAACAGGCCGCTGCGAACGCCGTCTACATACAAATAGCCGGGGCAAGTCGGGGGCAGTAAGTGCTGCCAAACGGGTGCGAATGGGATCACCGTCTGGCGCTTTGCAGGGGTTCCAATTCCGGCGGCGGCATCAACCCATTGCGTTGGCGCCAATCGTCGGCTTGGCGCATTTCCCAACCCGCCGGCCAGGCGATATCGCTGCCATTGGACAGGATTTTCGGTTCGGTGAAGCGATGGCAATTGCAGAAAATATCGACATGGGTGTCGCCGGGATCGGCCAAAGGCAGGTGCGCGCCGCTATTCATGCAGCCGGGTTCATGGGCTCCGGGATCGGGATGCCGCAACTGCACAATCTCGCTCATGATCTAATGCCCGTCAGTATTCTTGCCGTCCGGAAAGGGAATCAGTTCGGGGAAGAGTTGGCGAAAATCGCCCAGTTCGCTGTCGTCGTCATAGATGAGTTGCGCGCGCCGGGTCTTGAGATTGATCAGGACGTAACCATTGGCGGCCGCCTTGATCTGGAAATCCTCGGGCTTTGAGTCCTTGTCCCAGGCCTTGGCCCCGTTGATACGGGCCATGATTTCCTTGTCGATATCCACGCCGGCGTTGATCCGTATACCCATCATGTCGGAAACGAAGTTCCGGCCCAACCGATCCGCAAGAAATAGGAATACGGCGTTCAGCGCGCCAATTCTCCTGACGCGTGGCGCGGCGGCATCGCTTCGGCATGGGCATAACGCCAATAACCGACCCCCGCCAACAGCAGGACGCTCCACAGGATCACTTTTAAAGTCGCCATGTTTCAGCTCCCAGCGCACAGCATAGGCCGGAAGCTTTTCCGCCGCTTTTCCCCGATCGTTAGAGTTTTAAGGATCAGCCGGGAATTTTGGGCACGGGGTTGCTCACCAGGCGATGAGCCTGCGGCATGGCGCTGCCGAGCAGCGGCGTCAGGTACTTGCGGAAGGCTTCGGTCACATCCGCGCCGGCCATGAAGTCGGCCGGCATGGTGCGGGTCTTGCCCGCCACATCCTCCAGCGCGCTGAGTTCGTAGCGCACCGCATAATGGCCCGTGGGATTATCAGCACGGTGAATGGTGACGGTGCCGTCGCGCTTCTCCGACATGGCATATCGCACCGCCGTTTCACCCGCCTGGCGGGCCTCGCGCTGGTCCACGTCCGAGACGCAGCCGATAAAGCTGCGCTGGAGATACCCGAAGGTGTCGCCACGCACCCGTTTCAGCCTAAGCTTTTCCTTGATCGTGTCCCCCAGCATGTCGGCCAGCGCGCCGCCGCCCAACTGAACATTGCCATGGGCATCCTTCTCGACGGTCTTGGCCAAGGTGGTGGCGATCGGCTGATGCTTGGCGTCGGCGATGCCTTCCGACACCGCCACCACGCAGCGGCCATGCTTTTCCA
>JACMJT010000679.1 GCA_014380505.1 Hyphomicrobiales bacterium
ATGGGTTTGGCTTTTCCTCGGCGAAGCATCGCCCCCACAAACCCTCTTGGGCGGTGCTGTGGTTCTCACGGCCCTCGTCGGCCACATCCTCGTCCAATTCCGCAGCAGCACTCAAAGCGATGCGCAGCCGTTCCGGGCCGCGCCGTAACGATCACGCCGTGACGGTCGCCGCCGATTGGCCGAACAGTATTTTCCGTTCCTCGTCGGTCATGGGTTTCGAATAGGACGCCGCTACGCCCTCGTAGGCCCGGATGGTGGCGGGCCGCGCAGCGACCCCGTCAAACCAGCGCTTGAGATGCGGAAAATCCGCAATCTTCTGCAAATGGCGCTCGTGGGGCACGATCCAGGGATAGGAGGCCATGTCGGCAATCGAGTATTCGCCGGCGATGAAGTCGCGGCCCGCCAGCCGTTTGTTGAGCACGCCATAGAGGCGGCCTGTCTCGTTGATGTAGCGGTCCATGGCATAGGGAATCTTCTCGGGTGCATATTGGTTGAAATGCCCGTTCTGCCCTGCCATGGGGCCCAGGCCTCCCATCTGCCAGAACAGCCACTGTGAGACCTCCGCTCTGCCCCGCAGATCCTTGGGCATGAACTTGCCGGTCTTCTCCGCGAGATAGAGCAGGATGGCGCCCGACTCGAAGATCGATATCGGAGCACCGCCGTCCGCCGGTTCATTGTCGACAATGGCGGGAATGCGATTGTTCGGCGCAATCTTCAGGAACTCGGGCTTGAATTGGTCGCCCTTGCCGATGTCTATGGGAATGATGCGATACTTCAGGCCCGCCTCTTCCAGAAAAATTGTAATTTTGTGGCCGTTCGGCGTTGCCCAATAATAGAGATCGATCATGTGTCACCGCTTATGTAATTAAGTGAATTACATATATTGAAGCTGTAGCCCTCATTCAATAGGAGTTGCCCGGCCCCATAAACAAATCCGGCGCCACCCTGGGGTGGCGCCGGATCATCATTACTTCAGTTCGTCCCAGCGTGCTTATTGGGGCTCTTCTTCCACGACTTTCTTTTTCTTGCCGGTTTGCGCCGCTTCTTCTTCGACCTGACCTTCAGCGGACAACGCCTCGGTCTCCTTCACTTTCTTCTTCTTGCCAGATTGAGCCTGGGCTTCCGTCTCGACGGCGGCATCGCCGCTTTGCTCGGCCTTCACCTTCTTCTTGCCGGTCTGGGCATCGGCGTCAGTCTCCACGGCAACATCGCCGCTTTGCTCCGCCTTCACCTTTTTCTTGCCGGTTTGAACTTCGGCATCGGCATCGGTCTCCACGGCAACATCGCCGCTTTGCTCCGCATTTACCTTTTTCTTACCGGTCTGGGCATCGGCGTCAGCTTCCACGGCAACGTCACCGCTTTGCTCGGCCTTTGCTTTCTTCTTGCCGGTCTGGGCATCGGCATCAGCTTCCACGGCAACGTCACCGCTTTGCTCGGCCTTCGCCTTCTTCTTGCCCGTCTGGGCGTCGGCATCGGCATCGGTTTCCACGGCAACATCGCCGCTTTGCCCGGTTTCGCCGGTCTGCTCGGCCTGATCGCCGGACTTATCCTTCTTCACGTCTTTGACTTCTGTGACCTTCGGGGGCTTTGCATCCCCTTCGGCTTCCACTTCGCCGGTGAACGCGGTCACCTCACCAGATTTGGTATCTGGATTGTCGGACTCCTTGATATCGACTTTCTTGACCTTCTTGCCGGATTTTTCCTCGATGTAGTTGATCTCGATGACATTGTTCACAATGATATTGTTCTCAACCTCGACGTTGCCGGCAAATTCCGCTTCCCGGACGAGCCGTCTGCGGCGGTCATTATCCTTGATAATGACAACGTCCAGGTCGATCGCCAGGAAACTCTGCGTCGGCACGACGTTCCAGTAGTGGTCGGGCATGGTATCAAAGTCGAAGGCGACTGAAAATTCGGCATCACCACCGCGTCTGCCACGACCTGGAGGCAACGGCGCCCAAGCCACATGGTCGCCGCTGCGGCGCCAGCTTACCCAAGCCGGAGCCCAACGGCTGCCGGGCACCCAGTACCAGCCGATATCCTCGCCGTGACCCCAGCGGCCGTAGTGATAGGTGGCCCAGCCGAACGGCTCATCGGATACCCACGTCCAGCCGTAACGGTTGGTATAAATCCAGTGGCCGTCGGTGTAGGGCCGCCAGTTACGGTCCCTTCTAGACGGCACGAAAACATAGGCGTCATCGTACGACACCCAATCCCCATCCGATCCCAAGCCATCGTAAAACAGCGAAAAACTGATGTTGGTAGCGGCTTGGGCCGGTGCGATCAGGTTCCAACTCACGGGCGTTGAAACTGGAACAACAATGGCGAGCGCGGCGAGGGCTGCCGAGCTTGCAAGCAAGGAAGTGTATTTCATGGCGGGATGTCCCTTGTAGACGGTTGACGTCTCTAGGGAATGATGGGGGCACTTGATGGTTCCCAAATCAATTGTGACGATTTTGGGGCGGGGCTATTCCGCGGCTTCCGCAGCCTCTTCGTCGTCGGTCTTGGGACGCGACGCCATTTCCTTCTTTATTTCCTCGGCTACGAGGAAAGAGAGTTCAAGGGCCTGGGTGGCGTTGAGGCGCGGATCGCAGAAGGTGTGATAGCGGTCGTTCAGATCCTCATCGCGGAGCGCCCTGACGCCGCCGGTGCATTCGGTCACGTCCTTGCCGGTCATCTCCACATGGATGCCGCCGGCGTGGGTGCCTTCAGCCTGATGCACGCCCATGAAGCGCCGGACTTCCGCTAGAATAGCGTCGAAGGGCCTCGTCTTGTACCCGCTGGTGGCAACGATGGTATTGCCGTGCATGGGATCGCACGACCACACGGCGACGCGGCCTTCGCGCTTCACCGCTCGGATCAGCTCGGGCAAATGTTTCTCTACCTTGTCGGCGCCGAAGCGGCCGATGAGCGTGAGGCGGCCTGGCTCGTTGTCAGGGTTCAGCTTGTCGATGAGGCGGATCAACTCGTCGGCCTTCAGCGTCGGGCCGCACTTGAGGCCAATGGGATTGCGGATGCCGCGGCAGAATTCGACATGGGCATGGTCGTGCTGGCGGGTGCGGTCGCCGATCCACAGCATGTGGCCCGACGTCGCGTACCAGTCGCCGCTGGTTGAATCGACGCGGGTCAGCGCCTGCTCGTAGCCGAGGAGCAGCGCCTCATGGCTGGTGAAAAAATCCGTGGTGCGCAGTTGCGGCGCTGAATCGGCATTGATGCCGCAGGCCCGCATGAAGCCCAGGGCTTCCGTGATGCGGTCCGACAGTTCCTGGTAACGCTCGAAGGCGGGTGAATCCTTGATATAGCCCAATGTCCACTTGTGGACGTGCTCGAGGTTGGCGTAGCCGCCTTGCGCGAACGCCCGCAGCAGGTTGAGGGTTGCCGCCGACTGGCGATAGGCCATGATCTGGCGTTCCGGATCGGGCTTCCGCGCCTCCAGTACCGCCTCCGGCGCATTGATGATATCGCCCCTATAGGTCGGGTATTCGATGCCGCCAACGGTTTCGGTAGGGTTCGAGCGGGGTTTGGCGAACTGGCCGGCGATCCGGCCCACTTTCACCACCGGCTGGCCGCCCGCGAACGTCAGCACCACCGACATCTGCAAAAAGACGCGGAAGAAATCGCGGATATTGTCGGCGGAATGTTCAGCGAAGCTTTCGGCGCAATCGCCGCCCTGGAGCAGAATGCCCTTGCCTTCGGCGACCTTGGCGAGCTTGCGCTTCAGCTTTCTCGCCTCACCGGCAAAAACCAATGGCGGATAGCCCGCCAATTGCTTCTCGACATTGGCCAGCTTCGCCTTTTCGTCATACTCCGGCACCTGCACAATGGGGAAATTGCGCCAGCTGTCAGGCGTCCAGTTCATCAACATCGACTTACTCCAAAACGGCGCGGGTCTAGGACCAAGCCGCAATTTACCACGTTTATCGGGCTTTTACACGCCCGGCCCCAGGGAAGCCAGTGGGCCGCTTTCTGAAACCGAAAGTTAACCGGTTTCCGCGAGACTGGCGCGGGATTGGTTAACAGGCCGTAGCAAAACGAGTAGACGCCGTGTTCGATTTCCTTCTGAACGCCCCTTGGCATCATATCTACAATTTTTTTGCCGACGGCAACCCGCCGCTGGCGATCCGCCTTTTGATTCTCAATACGATGTTCTTCATCCTTTTCGCCTATCGGCGGGCCCGCGGGATTCCGACGATGAACGCGAAAGCAGCCGTGCGCGTTCAAAGTTTTCTGATCGCCGCCAATGCGCTGATTTTGTTCGAGCCCGAAATCCGCGCCGGCCTCCACCATATCGACCGTCTCATTTGAGGCTCTTGAGAAGCTCGGCGAAGGCCACCTCGGCAGAGCGGTAAGGCGCCTGCCTCTCGACATTCCAGTACCGCAGGCTGTCGAGCCGGATCGGATCGCCCGTCACCGCGCATCGCACGAACTCGCCCTCGCGAACCACCTGAAAATCGGCATCGAGATAGCGGAGCCTGGCCTCGCGGGACTGGGGCAGAAGCGGATCAAGGAAGTTCATGGGGCCAAGATAGCGGGTTTCGCCGCGGATTTGAAGGTGCACCCTTCGAGGAAGCCTCTAAAACAGCGAGCCCTGCTTGGGTTTGCTGTCTTCGCGCACATTCACCCGGCCATCCGCGAATTCCACGGCAAGTTGCTGGGCTGGTTTCACCGCCGACGCCGAATGCACCGGCAGACCCTTGGTGTCGCGCACCACTGCGAAGCCCCGTTGCAGCACCGACTTGTATGACAGCGAGGTCAACAGCTTAAAAGTGCTTTCCAGTTTCTGCCGCTTGAAATCGGCAATGCGAAACAGGGACTGTGCATTGCGTTGCGCCAGTTCAGTCAAGCGCTTGCGATCATTGCCCATTGTATTTCTGACGGCTTTGAGCGACAGGCGGCCGGAGACGCGTTCGAATCTGGCGCGATGCGATTGCGTATTGGCCCGAAGCGCCTGCACCAGCCGTCCAGCGGCAGTATCGTGGCGCTGGCGGGCCAGCGCCAAAATTTCCTCGGGGCGCGGCAACGCCCGTCCGGCTGCTCGCACCCGGGTTTCACGCTCCTCCATGCCGCGCCGCCAGCACCGCTCGTGGCGGGCGGCAAGCGAGGCAATCTGCGCCACAAGCTCGATCCGCACCGGCACGGCGCGCTCGGCGGCAGCCGTCGGCGTGGGTGCCCGCCAATCGGATACATGGTCGATCAGCGTCGTATCGGTCTCATGGCCCACGGCTGAAATCAGGGGGATTTGGCTTGCCGCCACGGCTCGCACCACGATCTCATCATTGAAGCCCCAGAGGTCTTCCAGCGAACCGCCGCCCCTCGCCACGATGATGAGATCGGGGCCTGGGCTCATGCGGTTGAAGCCGGCAATGGCGGCTGCCACTTCAGCGGCGCTGGTTTCGCCCTGCACGCGCACCGGCCAGACGATCACATGGCGGGGAAAGCGGTCCTTGAGGCGATGCAGGATATCGCGGATCACAGCACCCGTGGGCGAAGTCACAATGCCGATCACCGTCGGCAGGAACGGAAGGGGTTTCTTGCGGGCGGAGTCAAACAGGCCTTCGGCGGCAAGCTTTTTCTTGCGCTCCTCCAGCAGCGCCATGAGAGCGCCGGCGCCCGCGGGCTCGACGCTCTCAACGACGATCTGGTAGGTGGATTTGCCGGGATAGGACGTGATCTTGCCCGTGACGACCACTTCCAGCCCCTCCTGCATCTTGGATCGCAGTTTGGCGAACGTGCTACGCCAGATCACCGCATCGAGCTTGGCGCCAGCGTCCTTGATGCAGAAATAACAGTGGCCGGAGGAATGGGCGCCCCGGAAACCGGATATTTCGCCCCTCACCCGCACATGGCCGAACGTCTCTTCCAGCGTGCGTTTGAGCGCATGGGAAATCTCCGTGACCGAGTATTCCCCGATATTCGGCTTTGTACCCTCGCGGATTTCGCCGGTTTCGGGATCATGGTCCGAGATATTGGACATCTGTCATTCCGTTCTTTGATTCTTGAGTATCAAATGCGAGAAGGCGGCGAAAGGCAAGGTTTCGCTCATGAATATCCTCCTCATAGGTTCGGGCGGCCGCGAGCATGCGCTGGCTTGGGCCATTGCGGCGAGCCCGCTCTGTGACAAGCTCTACTGCGCGCCGGGCAATCCTGGCATCGGGCAGGTCGCCCGCCTAGTAGACCTGCGCATCGCCGATCATGGCGCCGTCGCCAACTTCTGCAAGGACAACGCGATAGGCCTGGCTGTGATCGGGCCGGAGGGGCCGCTGGTGGCGGGACTTTCCGACGATCTCCGTGCCGCCGGTATCAAGGTGTTCGGCCCCTCGAAGTTCGCCGCTCAACTGGAAGGCTCAAAAGGCTTCACCAAGGACATCTGCGCCAAATACAATATACCTACCGCAGCCTACGGCCGATTCAAGGAAAAGGCCGCCGCCCTGGCTTATCTGGAACAGCACGGCGCCCCCATCGTCATCAAGGCCGATGGGCTTGCGGCGGGCAAGGGCGTCACCGTCGCCACGGCGATGGCAGAAGCACGCACCGCCATCGAGGATATTTTCTCCGGAAAGTTCGGCCAGGCGGAATGCGTCATCGAGGAATTTCTCGAAGGCGAAGAGGCAAGTTATTTCGTGCTGACCGATGGCGTCCACGCGCTGCCGCTGGCTACGGCGCAGGACCACAAGCGGGTGGGCGAGGGCGACGTTGGGCCAAACACCGGCGGCATGGGCGCCTATTCCCCTGCCCCATGCATGACAGATGCCGTTTGCGCAGAAGCGCTGGAGCGCATCGTCAAGCCGACCATACGGGCGTTGAGCGATATGGGGCACCCTTACTCGGGGGTGCTTTACGCTGGACTCATTCTCACCAAGTCGGGACCGAAGCTTATCGAATACAATGCCCGTTTCGGCGATCCGGAAACCCAGGTTCTCATGCTGCGCCTCAAGGACGACATCGTCACGCTGATGCTCGCCTGCACGGATGGAACCCTCGACAAGATGTCGGTGCGCTGGCTGCCCGAGGCAGCGCTCACCGTCGTCATGTGCGCGAGGGGCTATCCGGGAGAGCCTATGAAAGGCACGGAAATTCGGGGGCTGGAAGCCGCCGCGGCCCAGGAAGGCGTCGAGATTTTCCATGCGGGAACAATCCTGCGGGAGGGACGGCTTATCGCCAATGGCGGGCGGGTGCTCAATGTCACCGCCCTTGGCAAGACGGTGAAGGAAGCTCAAGCCCGCGCCTACGCCGCCGTGGACAGGATCGATTGGCCGGAGGGTTTCTGCCGCAGGGATATCGGCTGGCGGGCTTCTTAAACCAAGGCTAGACTATTGCCATGACCGATCTGTTTCCAGACACCCACGAGCAACGCTTCACCGTTGACGGCGTGGAAATTTTCGCGCGCACCGGCGGTTCCGGTCCGCCGCTTCTGCTGATTCACGGTTTCCCCCAGACCCACGCCATGTGGCACCGGCTGACGCCGGCACTCATGCGTAATTTCACCTGCGTGATGCCGGATTTGCGCGGGTACGGCTTTTCCTCCTGCCCGGAGAACGACGCTGGAAATATGGCCTATTCAAAGCGCGCCATGGCGGGAGATTTGATAGCGGTGATGAAACGGCTGGGCCACAAGCGGTTTGCCGCCGTGGGCCACGATCGCGGCGGCCGCGTCGGCTACCGCATGGCGCTGGACCATCCAGGCAGCGTCACGTCTCTCACCGTGCTCGACATCGTGCCGACCCATGCCATGTGGCACAATTTCACCGTGGCGCTTGCCATGAAAACCTATCACTGGCTCTTTCTGGCTCAGCCCAACCCGTTGCCGGAAATGCTGATCGAGCCGGCGCCGGTGAATTTTCTCGATTACACGCTGGCAAGCTGGACCAAGGCCAAGGACCTTTCGGCTTTCGATGAAAGGGCCATGGCGGAATACCGGCTGCACTACGCAACACCCGAACACGTTCACGCAACCTGCAACGATTATCGCGCCGGCGCCACCTGCGATCTCGCCCACGACGACGCCGATCTGGCGGCAGGCCGCAAGATCGCCTGCCCCACTCTGGCGCTGTGGGGCGATGCCGGCTTTCCAGACCAGGCAGGAGGACCCCTCGATATCTGGCGCAAGTGGTGCGACAGGGTTGAGGGACACGGCATCGATTCAGGCCACTTCGTCGCCGAGGAAAATCCGGAGGCAACACTCATGCACCTTGTGCCGTTCCTCAAGGCCAACGGCTATCGATGAGCGGGCCGCGGATCGGACTTGCGTTGGGCGGCGGCAGTGCCAGGGGGCTGGCGCACATCCCCATGCTCGAGGTTTTCGACGAACTGGGTCTCAAGCCCACCATGATCGCGGGGTGCAGCATCGGCGCGCTGATCGGTGCTGGCTATGCCGCGGGCATGAGTGCCGCCGACATTCGGGCCCGCGCCGAGATGCTGCTTAAAAACCGTTACCAAGCCATGCGTTATGTCTTCGGCTCCAAACGCACCAGGCTCCGCGATATTCTGGCGCTCAAGGGTTTGGGATCTTTGCAGATCAAGGGCGAAAAGCTGGTGGGGCTGGCGATGCCCGACGATCTGCCGGGGAATATCGAAGACTTGGGCATCCCCTTCAAGGTCATCACCACCGACCTGGACGCCCGCGAAGAGCATGTCATAAGCTCCGGCAGCCTAGTGACGGCGGTGGCCGCTTCCCTCGCCATTCCCGGCGTGATCGTGGCGCCCCGCATCGATGGCCGGGTCCATGTGGATGGCGGCGTCACCAATCCCGTGCCCTTCAATCATGTGCGCGGGCATTGCGACATCATTGTCGCCATCGATGTCACCGGCAGGCCCAGGCCGCCGGTCAGGACCCACCACAGCAACAGGGAGCTCGCGGTCAGCTCGCTCCTCATCATGTTCCATCAGGTTGCCAAATTGCGCCGCGCCGCCAATCCGCCCGACATTTATATCGAACCGGCGATCGCCGGCTTCCGGGGCGTCGATTTCTTCAAATTGACAGAGCTGTTCGAGGCTTCCCAACCGTCCAAGGAACAACTCAAGCGCGCGCTGGATTTCCGAATCAATCAAGTGGCTTAAGGCGACGTCCTTACTCTCTCCATCACCGGCCTTGAGCCGGTGATCCAGACTC
>JACMJT010000680.1 GCA_014380505.1 Hyphomicrobiales bacterium
CCGGCATCCAGTCGAAGAACGTCACTCCCGATGCTATCAACTTGTCATTCAATGTCCGGGGTATGATGACGAAGACCTCGTTGGCTTCAACCGGATTGGGAATGCGGACCGATGGGACGCGCACTAGGCCGGCGGCAAGTTTCTGCGCCAGTGCATTCGCCCGGCGCGCATTTTCAAGCCATAGATCGCGCTCCAGATAGGCCAGCATTTGAGCGCCGAGATAACGGCTCTTGGATACAAGTTGCCCGGAGCGCATGCGGCGGTGGACGAAATCCTCGGCGAGCGCCACATCGAAGAACACCACAGCTTCCAGCATCATGGCCCCGTTCTTGGTGGCGCCGAACGACATGGCGTCAACCCCCGATCTCCAGGTGATATCGGCGGGCGCGCAACCAAGCGCCGCCACCAGATTGGCGAAACGCGCGCCATCCATGTGCAGCTTCATTCCGCGCGGCTTGATGAGCGCTGAGATCGCCTTCACTTCCTCCGGTGAGTAGGCGGTCCCCAGTTCGGTGACATTGGTGATGGAAACGCCCTTTGGCTTTGGATCATGTTCGCCGCGAATGAACCCCTTGAGCGTCTTGTCGATCATCGCCGGCGTGATCTTGCCGCCAGCACCGGCAAGGCCGATGATCTTGGCGCCCCCGGTGAAGAATTCCGGGGAATTGCACTCGTCCAGGGAGATATGCGCTTCCGCGTGGCAGATGATCGCGCCATACCCCGGGGTAATGGCCGAAAGCGCCAGCCCGTTGGCCGCCGTTCCCGTCGTCACCAGAAAGGCCCGGACGTCCTTCTCGAAAACCTCCGACAACTTCTCTTCCGCCTTGCGGCTCAAATCATCCGAGCCGTAGGATGGCGCTGTGCCGGCATCGGCTTCGGACAGGGCTGCGAGAATGCGCGGGTGAACCCCGTAGACATTGTCGGACGAAAAATTCATGAACGTGCGGGCTCCTCGGGCGGGAGCTTTCTCTAACGCCTTGCAATCAAGTGGTCTAGGGAGATCTCCCCCGGCCCGAACTTGACCAGCATCAGCAGAACCGCAGCCCAGAGGCCGTGGGTTACATAGGCGCCCGGATAGACGAAAATCGCAATCACCATCGTCATGCCGAACAGCGCCAGGGCGGAGAACCGGGTGGCAAGGCCAATGAACAGCAGCACCGGGAAGACGTGTTCGGCGATTTGCGCCATAAGCGCTGCAAACTCCGGTTTCAGCAATGGCACCCTGTACTCTTCCTGGAACAGGAACAGCGTCTTGTCATTGACATGGAACAGGCTCCAGCCATCGACCTTGGTGCGGCCCGAATTCCAGAAAACCAGGCCGATCGCCAGCCGCCCGATCAGGGCAAGAAGCGAATAGGGAAGCATTTCCAGATACCCGGTAAAACGGAGGATCGCGCTGTTCATAAATGAATTTCCGTAATGAGCTCGGATGCAATCAGCATCTGAAACTGCGCTTGCAAATCGAGGCCGGGGCCTACGCCGAGGGCGTCCACAAGTTTCTTGCCGTCCATGAGTGCCGTGAGGAACGGCGACACCACATCGTCGATAGCACGCACGCGGACATCGGCGTGGGGCCGCCACACCAGAATTGATTGGGGCCGCGCAATTTCGCCTTCGGTAAGAGTGCCATCCTGCCTTGCCGCTTCCCAAATCGCGCCGATGGCCCATGGCGAGGCGAGGATCGCTACCGAGGGATGAAAACCGAACCGGACCGTTTCCAGATTTTCCGGCGTCAGAACAGCAAAGTGCTGGGCTGTGAGAGGCTCGGCATCGGCGGCATGATAGGCCCGCCACCACAGGTTGTCGAGCCGGGCGACATCGGCGAGATAGGGCAGCGGCGCATTGGCGGCGATAAATTCCGGATAGCTATCACCATAGGCGATCAGCACCGGCGAACGAGGCCGTTGGCTTGCGACGAAATCCCGCGTAACGGCATCGAACGCCTGCCTTCCAAGCAATTTCTCCACCACCGGATAACGCACTCTCAGCGCATTGATCAGCGCCGAGGTCACATTATTGCGGTAGACGGCGAAACGCGGGTGGGGCGCCGCGTATGAGGCATCGGCGATTGCCCTTTGAAAGGCTGCCTCCCGCATCAAGCCGCCTGCCGCCCGCAAGCCCGGAGAATTGTATCGGCGCGCCGAGCCTCGGCCACCAGATCGGCGAGCGGCGGAACATTGCTGTCGCGCTCTATCAACGTGGGGAGCGGTCCCGTCCTGGCGATGACTTGGCCGTAGAGCGACCAAACGGCTGCGTCCACCGGCGAGCTATGGGCATCGATCAAAAGCGTCTCTCCCGCTTCATTTTCGGTTGCTTCGTGACCGGCAACATGAATCTCCTGCACCAGTTCCAGCGGATAGGCCGCGATATAGGCGGCTGAACCGGTGTTCAGGTTGCGGGCCGAGACGAAGACATTATTGACATCAAGCAACAGGCCGCAGCCGGTTCGCCTCGCTATTTCGCGAATGAAATCCGCTTCCTCGAACGCACTCTCCTCGAAGCTTAGATAGCTTGAGGGATTTTCCAGCAGCATCTGGCGGCCCACGGCGCTCTGCGTCTCATCGATATGATCGCAGACGCGGCGCAGCGTCTCTTCCGTGTAAGGCAACGGCAGAAGGTCGCTGAGATAATCCGTGTCATGGGTGGACCAGGCAAGATGCTCGGAAAAAAGCCCCGGCTCGTAGCGCTCGTTTAGCGCCTTGAGCCTGGTCAGATGGGTCGCGTCGAGAGGGCCTTGTCCGCCGATCGACAAGCCCACGCCATGGAGCGAAACCGGATAGCACTGGCGGATCGCGTCAAGATAGCGGTGCGGCGGCCCTCCCGCGCCCATGTAGTTTTCCGCATGGATTTCGAAGAAACCCAGGTCAGGTTTTTCTTCGAGAATGGCGCGGTAATGCTCGGCCTTGAGGCCGATGCCTGCGCGCGCCGCTATGCCCGCTTCAACTCGCATGCGCGAAACCGCGCCCTTGCATCAGGCGGGGCGTTCGACTGGTTCAAGCGAGCCTGGTCCGTGCGGAGTTTCGGTGGAAACGCAGGTGCCTTTGGGCACCAAGGTCCAGGCATTGCCCTGATAATCGATGGTCGAGGTTCCGGCGCAGGATGTGCCCTCGCCGGCGGCGCAATCATTCTGCCCCTTCAGCGAGATACCGTAGCATTTCTCCATATCGGCGGCCTGGACGGCCGTCGCCTGCACCGTGGCGATCGCCGCCGTCATGGCTCCCACAATGGTCAGCAATGTTGCCCGCTTCGACTTATCCATGGGCTACTCCTTTGGTTGATTATTTTCATCGATATCATTTCGCCGATACGCCGGACAACTGGAAATCACTTGGGCGTTATGGCTGGAGTATTTACAGAGGGCCGGCGTTTATCGATCACGAGCGCGTGATCGATGGAACGCAAATCGTGATCTCTCGTTGGTCAAGGCGCAATCAGGCGGATTACGGAGGATCATCATGAAACGCATTCTATCCACTCTCGCTTTCGCAGGCGTCACATCCCTCGCCCTTATGACATCGCCGGTGTTGGCCGAAATGCTCGATTTCAAAACCGAACTGAAAGGGACCGCCGAAGTTCCGCCCAATGACAGTGCGGCCACCGGCACCGCCGACGTGAAGGTGGACACCGCCGCAAAGCAAATATCCTGGACAATCACCCATAGTGGTCTCTCGGGCGATGCAACGGCCGGCCATTTCCATGGCCCGGCGGCGCCCGGAGAAAATGCTGGGCCCGTCATCGATATTTCCGGAAAGATCGAAAGCGGCTCGGCCGATCTGACCGACGCGCAGCTTGCCGATCTGCAGGCGGGAAAACTTTACCTCAACATTCACACCGCGAAATTCCCCGACGGCGAAATCCGCGGTCAGCTCGCACAGTGACGTAAAAAACACCCTGCGTCCGCCCACCGCCACACGGTGGGCGGATTGTCCATTTATGAAACTTGGCGGCAAGTCTAAACCGCGCCGATTCCTGCTTGCATCGTACCGTTGTGTCTGCAATAAAGGACAGCAATACTGTCATTTCCCCGCGACCCACAGCCTGGACCCTAAATGCCATCGTGGGTTTGGGTAAAATGGGCCAAGGCCATGACCGCACACATGCTGCCAGAAGGGCTCCCCGCCGCGCGCGGGCTCTACGATCCGCGAAACGAGCATGATGCCTGCGGCATAGGTCTTCTCGCCAACATCAACAACCTCAGGAGCCATCGCATCATTTCCGATGGCCTGTCGATCCTCAAGAATCTTGAGCATCGCGGTGCCGTGGGCGCCGACCCCAAAGCCGGCGACGGCGCCGGCATCATGATTCAGATACCGCACGGATTCTTCGTAGGCGAAGCCAAGCGTCTCGGCTTCGAATTGCCCGCTCCACAGCACTATGGCGTAGCCTTCCTGTTCATGCCGCGCGAACCGGTCTACCGCCAGGACATCGAGCGTATCTGGTGGGAAACGGCGCGCGAGGAAGGCCTCAAGGTTCTCGGCTGGCGCGATGTCCCCGTCGATTCCACAGTGCTCGGGACATCGGTGAAACCCACCGAACCGGTGCACCGGCAGGTGTTTATCGGCAAGGGCCCCACAATCCGTGACGAAACCCATTTCGAGCGCAAACTTTTTGTCTGCCGCAAGGTCGTGTCGAACCGCGTGCTCGAAGTGCTGGGCAATAAAGGCCGTGCCTATTACCCGGTCTCCGTCTCGACCCGCACCATCGTCTACAAGGGCCTCGTGCTCGGCAAGAACCTGGGCGGCTATTACCTGGACCTCGCCGATCCGCGCTTCGAGTCGGCATTCGCCCTCGTCCATCAGCGCTTTTCAACCAACACGTTCCCGAGCTGGC
>JACMJT010000681.1 GCA_014380505.1 Hyphomicrobiales bacterium
AAGGCGTCCAACGAAGAAATCACCTCGATGAACGAGGAGTTGCAATCCACCAACGAGGAACTGGAAACCTCGAAGGAAGAAATGCAATCGTTCAACGAGGAGCTGCACACCGTCAACAACCAGTTGCAGCACAAGGTCCACGAGCTTGAGAACACCACCAACGATTTGAACAATCTGCTGGCGGGCACCGAGACGGCGACGGTGTTTCTCGATACAAACCTGAATGTCAAATGGTTCACTCCGGCCATCCAGCCGCTGTTCAATTTCGTGACATCGGATGCGGGCCGCCCCATCGGCCATTTCGCCCGCAAGTTCTCCGACGATAACCTGCTGCGCGATGCCAAGGCGGTGATGGCCAAGCTGATTCCCATCGAAGCGGAAGTGCCGGGCGACGACGGCAAGTGGTACCAGCGGCGCCTGCTGCCCTATCGCACCCAGGACAATCGCATTGCCGGCGTCGTCATCGTCTTCACCGACGTGACCGAAATCAAGCTGGCCAGCGATGCCGTCAACGAAGCCCGCATCTATGCCGAAGCCATCGTGGAGACGATCCGGCAGCCGTTGCTCGTGCTTGATGATACCTTGCGTGTGGTCTCGGCCAATACCGCCTTCCGGGTTCTGTTCCACCTTTCGCAACTGGAGGAAATCCAAGGCCTCGGGATTTATGAGATCAAAAATGGCCAGTGGAATATTCCACGCCTGCGGGCACGGCTCGATGAACTTCTGACGACCCACCGGCATTTCAACGATGTCGAAATCGTGCACGAATTCCACGGCCTCGGCCACCGCTGCATGCTGCTCAACGGGCGCATGCTGGCCAGGGGCGGCGGCCGAGAAGCGTTGATCCTGCTCGCCATCGAAGACGTCACCGCGCGCAAACGGAGCGAGGCCGCGGTGAAAGAGAGCGAGGCGCAGTACCGGACGCTGTTCGACTCGATCGACGAGGGCTTCTGCATCATCGAGAAAATCGAAACCGGGCCGGGCGAGCCCATCGACTTTCGATATCTGGTGGCCAATCCCGCCTTCGAGAAGCAAACCGGCGTCGGCGGCGTTATCGGGAAAACCATACGGGAAGCGTTTCCGGGTGAACCGCAGGAATGGTTCGATACCTACGACACCATCTTGCGGGACGGGAAACCGCTCCGCTTCGAGCGCGCCCTCGCAACGCAAGGACGATTCCTTGAGCTTTATGCCTTCCGCCTTGAAGACACGGCACGGCACCGGGTCGCCGTCGTCTTCCAGGACATCACCGAGCGCAAGCACGCCGGGGCGCTCGCCGCGCAACTTGGCGCAATTGTCGAGTCGTCCGATGATGCGATCATCAGTACGGACATCGGCGGCGTCATCACCAGTTGGAACCGGGGGGCGGAACTGCTGTTCGGCTATGCGGCCGGGGAGGTTACCGGCAAGTCCGTCACGATCCTGATTCCGCCGGACCGGCAAGGCGAAGAACCCGGAGTTCTCGAACGCATCCGCAATGGCCAGCACATCGAGCACTCGGAAACAGTCCGGTTGCGCAAGGACGGAAGCAAGGTCTGGGTATCGTTGTCCGTGTCGCCACTCAAGGATGCCGGAGGCGATGTCATAGGTGCGTCCAAGATCATACGCGACGAGACCGAGCGCCGCCGCGCCGATGAACATCGCGACATTCTCGTCCGCGAACTGAACCACCGCGTCAAGAACACCATGGCGATCGTCAACGCCATCGCCACCCAGACGCTTGGCACCGCCTCCTCGCTCGCTGAGGCAAAAAAGGCTTTCGAGCAGCGCCTGATGGCGCTGGCGCGCGGCCATGATCTGCTGACCGAAGGCGACTGGTCAGGGACCGACCTCGCCAGTGTGGCACGGGCAACAATCCAGCCGTTTGACGGCGACGCCTTCCACATCGAAGGGCCGTTCGTCGCGCTGACGCCCGCCACCGCAGTGACTTTGACCCTGGCGCTGCATGAGCTCTGCACCAATGCCGCGAAGTATGGGGCACTTTCCGTGGCCAAGGGCCATATCGACATTATCTGGCAGGTGACGGGCAACGGCGAGGGCCGGCGACTGACCCTGTGCTGGGCTGAAAGCGGCGGTCCCAAGGTTACGCTGCCAGCGCACAAGGGTTTCGGCTCGCGGCTGATCGAGAAGGCGCTCGCCATGGAGCTCAGCGGGGAGGTGCGCATTGACTATGAGAACTCCGGCGTCGTGTGTACCATCGACGTGCCCATGCCCTCCGGCCGGACGCATATGGAACCGCAAAATGTCCGATGGGACGGGTGAAGCCAGGCGCGTTCTTATCGTGGAAGATGAGGTGCTGCTCGCCATGAACCTTCAGGACATTCTGACCGGGCTGGGCCACACGGTGATAGGGCTTGCCACAAGGGTCGATGTGGCGCTGCCCAATGTTCGATGATCTGAAGGGCAAGTGCGTGGTGGTGACGGGTGGCGTCACCGGCATTGGCGGGGCCGTATCGCTGGCCTTCGCCCAGGCGGGCGCCAAGGTTCTGGCGCAATATCTCACGGGCGGGGAGGAATTGAAGGCAATCACGGCGGCGGGCATCGCCACGGTGCAACTCGACCTCATGGAAAAGGCAGCGCCCAAGCTGCTCATGGATGAAGCGCTGAAACGCCTCGGCCGCGTCGACGTCATGGTGAACAATGCGGGAAACATGGTGGCGCGCATCCCGCTCGCCCGTCTCGCCGACGATCTCATCGACAAGGTCTTCGATATCAATTGCCGCCAGCTCATCCACTGCTGCCGCCTGGCGGCCGATATCATGGTGCGCCAGGGCCACGGCAATATCATCAACGTAACCTCGATCGCGGCGCGCAATGGCTCAAGCCCCGGCGGCAGTGTTTATGCCGGCGCCAAGGCTTTCATTTCCGCCTTCACCAAAACCATAGCGCGCGAGCTTGCGGGACATAACATCCGGGTGAACTGTGTCTCGCCTGGCACGATCCACACCGCATTCCACGACCGGTTCTCCGATGAAGCCAAGCGCGAGACGGCCCGCAAGTCGATCCCGATGCAGCGTTTGGGGACGCCGCAGGATTGCGCCGGAACCTTCCTCTATCTCGCAAGCGATGCGGCGAGTGGATATGTGACGGGACAGGCGATCGAGGTGAATGGCGGGCAGTTGATGGCTTAAACTCATCATGCCCGGGCTTTTGCCGTTTCGCTTCCCGCGAAATAGGGAGTAGGGTTGAAGCCTGATGGGGAGGGCAAGGTCATGACATCCACCGCGAACCTGATGAAGCGAGTTGCATGGCCACTCGTCATTGCCGCTCTTCTGCTTCCAATGACTTTGACCGGAGCATCGCTGGCCGGGCAATGGACCGATTCCGCGACGCTGTGTTTGCTAAATCCCGCTGCCGCGCAATGCCGCACCGCGGGCTCATTGCAACTGGCGCAATCGTGCGGGGCTCCTCCGGCCGGCCAGTCGTACTGCGGTTACTACAACAACGAATGCATCAACTGCTATTCAAACATGCCCCACTACTGTCCGCCACAAGCGGGCTGGCCGAGGGGAAGCTGCCATGAGACAATTGCTAGCGCCCAGGCTACGTGCGGCCAGGGCTTTGCCGTCTGCGGCAGGCCGGTGAACTGATACAGTCTACCACGCCCCCACATTGGGCATTGAAGTCCACGGCTCTTGCAACGGCAGCGCCGCACCTTTTTGCAGAAGCTCGATGGAAATGCCGTCGGGCGTCTTGATGAACGCCATGCGGCCATCGCGCGGCGGGCGGTTGATGGTGATGCCGGCTTTCTGCAGGTGGCCGCAATAATCGTAGATGTTCTCCACCTCCAGTGCGAGGTGGCCGAAGTTGCGTCCGCCGGTGTAGGTTTCGGGATCCCAGTTGTAGGTGAGTTCAACTGGCGCATCGGGGCTTTCCGGGGCGGCCACGAAGGCCAGCGTGTAACGGCCCTTGTCGTTTTCATAGCGGCGCTGCTCGACGAAGCCCAGCTTGCCCACAAAGAAGTCGATGGAGGCTTCGAGGTTGGAAACGCGAATCATGGTGTGCAGATATTTCATTGGGCTTTCCTCTGGTTTGGACGACGACTTAGCGAATCAGCAGGGCCAATGCAAAAAAACGCGGGTGCGTTTCCTCCTTGATCCGTTCACCGCAGCGAATGCGCGGGCCGCGGGGCCGAACGCCCTTCACAGGCGAGTCAATCGTTCTGCTGGAAAGAACATGATCCAAGTTATTATTCTAGCGCGATTTCTTCCCGGCAAACTGAGTCGGCCTTGCAGGCGCTCGCTGGCGATTGATTCGGCTGGTGAGGCTTTGATGTAACGCTGCGAAGTTATCCACACGCAGCCATGGCATTGCTCTGTACAAACCGCCACGATTTGATCACATTGTTAACGGGCGGCGGGGCTCGATACGATTTAGGGCCGCCCCAACGGGTTGGGTATCAGTCATGGCGGCGAGCGACACCCAAAAGGGTGAGGAGCTTTCAGGTTTCGTTCAGGCACCTGAAGCGAATGTGCGGATCATCCAGATCAGCGGCCTTGTTAAGTGGTTCGATACTGGACGGGGCTATGGCTTCATCATACCAGACAACGGCATGCAGGATGTGCTTCTGCATTTGAGCTGCCTCAAGCGCGATGGCTTCGAGGCGCCGCTCGAGGGTGCGCGCGTTATCTGCGAGGTGGTGGAGCGCCAGAAAGGCTACCAGTGCCTCAGGGTGCTGTCGGTCGATTTGTCGACGGCGATCCATCCCGTCGAACGCAAGAGCCGCGCCCACAATACGGTGGCGCCGTCCAGCGGCTGGGTCCGAGCCAAGGTGAAGTGGTTCAACCGTGCCCGCGGTTTCGGCTTCGTGTCCGAAGGTGATGGCAAGCCTGACATTTTTGTGCACATGGAAACCCTGCGCAAGACGGCGATCACCGAGCTCCAGCCCGAAACCTGGATCTATGTGCGCTTCGGCGAAGGCCCCAAGGGCAACATGGCCGCCGAAGTCCGCGTCTCCCTCGAAGGCGGCCCGGCGCATACGAATTAGAGAGCCCTCATCTGGCTTATGCATCGGCTGAAAATCAAGACTTCTCTCCATGGCCGCCCACCGAGGCGGCCATCCAGTCTGGATCACCGGCTCAAGGCCGGTGATGGAGAGAAGAAAAATTGTGTGGCTTAAGGATTCAAACTATCCTTTCGCTGCAATTTCCACAGAACGGTGCTCCATGTGTAGAGTTGTCTCGGGATTCCTCATTGCCCTTCTGTGGGTAGCGATATCGCACGCCCAGGATGCGCCGCTTTCCAAGATTGAACCGTTGACGGTGGTGACGGAGGAAGGCGCCATCCTGTTCACCGTCGAGATCGCCGATACGGAGGCCTTGCGCCAGCGCGGACTCATGTTCCGCCACCGCGTGCCTGAGGACCGCGGCATGCTGTTCGATTACGGCGAGGCCCGGCAGGTAGCCCTGTGGATGAAGAACACCTATGTGGCGCTCGACATGGTGTTCATCCGCGCCGACGGCACCGTGGCCTATGTGGCGGAGAACACGGTGCCCCGATCCCTCGATGCGATCGGCGTCATTGAACCGGTGCGGGGCGTCCTCGAGGTCGCGGGCGGGACCGCAAAGCGCATCGGCCTTCGCGCCGGCGACAAGGTCTATCACCGCATCTTCAAGACGGCGGAATAGGTGGATCTGCTTACGGCATTCGGCCTGTTTGCCGTTACCCTCATGCTGGTGACTTATGCGCTGGAACACCGCAGCCACTGGTTCATAGTGCTGTTCTCCGCCGCCTGCGGACTGGGTTCGATTTACGGATTCCTGCAAGGCGCCTGGCCCTTCGGCGTGGTGGAGGCGATCTGGGCCCTGGTGGCACTCCGGCGCTGGCATTTGCGGGCGAGCTAAGTAGCCTTGCCCGGAGCAGCGCTTTTCGGATAAGAGCGGGCTCACGTTGAACGGCTTTCGGGGTGTAGCGCAGTCTGGTAGCGCACCTGCCTTGGGCGCAGGGGGTCGTCAGTTCGAATCTGGCCACCCCGACCAGCCGTGGAATTGGAGACTGACCGCCAATGGCAATACGAATCTACCGCCCCGCCCGCAACGCCATGCAATCGGGCAAGGGCAACACCGACGACTGGATTGTCGAGCACGAGGAGACGGCACCGCGCACCGCCGACCCGTTGATGGGCTGGACCTCCTCGGGCGACACGCGCCAGCAGCTCAGGCTCACCTTCGCCACGCGCGCGGAGGCGATTGCCTACGCCGAGCGCGAAGGCCTGGCCTACACCGTGGCTCCGGAGCCGCCGGTGCGCCCCCACAAGAAATCCTATTCCGACAATTTCAGATGGGGCCGGCCCGAAAACTGGACCCATT
>JACMJT010000682.1 GCA_014380505.1 Hyphomicrobiales bacterium
CGGGCCCAGGCCGAAGCGATCCTCGACTGGTTCGAACTGCATGGGGCGACCGAGACGGGCGAAGTGCCGTTCCGCACCTGGCCCGATGCCATGCGGGGGCACTTTATTTCGCGCATTCCTAAGGTGCCGGAGTGAGCCCGGTGACGTTCGTTCTCGGCGGCGCCCGGTCCGGCAAGAGCCGGTATGCGGAAGGATTGGCCTCGAAACATCGAGGCCGCAAGACCTATATCGCTACGGCGGAAGCCTTCGACGGCGAGATGCGCGAACGCATTGCGAAACATCGTGAACAGCGAGGCGATGGCTGGGAGACGCGCGAGGCGCCGCTTGATCTGGTTGCAACGCTAGCTGCCTGTAACACAACTTTTGTACTCATCGATTGCATCACGGTGTGGATCGGCAATCTCATGCACCACGGACGCGATGTGAGCGCCGAAGTGCAACGGCTGTGCGAAGCCCTGGCACGCACCAAGGCCCGCGCCGTGGTCGTGTCGAACGAGGTAGGGCTCGGCATCGTACCGGAAAACGCTCTGGCGCGGGCGTTCCGCGACGAGCAAGGGTTCGCCAATCAGCGCCTCGCCGAATTAGCCGATGATGTCATCTTCATGGCGGCGGGATTGCCGTTGGTCCTCAAGAAACCACGACGCAAGCCACGGCCAAAAGCAGAAGCAAAGTCATCGCGTGGGCGTAGAGCCTGAGACCTGCCGTGATGTCGTGACGGTTCAGATTATCCCGCCCGTCGCCCATCCACGGAAGTTCGACCCGTCGCCCGCCGTATGAGCGGGGACCGCCGAGCTTTAGTCCAAGCCCCGCCGCAAGCGCTGCTTCCGGCCAGCCTGCATTAGGCGAAACATGCTTCGGCCCATCGCGCCACATGGCTGCGAGCGCTGCCTTGCCATGTTCCTTCGACTCCCATGCTCCGGCAGCCGCATAGAGAAGCCCCGAGAGCCTGGATGCCGGCAGATTGACAAGATCGTCGAGCTTGGCCGCGGCCCAGCCGAAATCGCGATAACGTTCGCTCCTGTGGCCGATCATCGAGTCCGCTGTGTTGATGGCCTTGTAAAGTACAATGCCGGGGAGGCCGAAGATGGCGTACCAGAGGACAGGCGCCACGATGCCGTCGGAAGAATTCTCCCCAAGGCTTTCGAGCGCTGCCCGAGTGACACCCGATTCATCCAGTTGACCGGGGTCGCGGCCGACGATCAGGCTGACAGCGCGGCGGCCTTCCTCAATCGATTGGCCAAGCCCGCGGTGAACGGCCTCCATATGCTCACGCAACGAGCGATAGGCGATGAAGGCCGTGGCGATGAGGGACTCGACGATCCAGCCGAGGCTCGATTGCGAAAGGAGTTTGGCGATGAGCCAGGAGGGAACGAACGCGGCGGCCAGCAGCACGGCAAGCGCTGCAAGTCCGCGCAGCCTGTTTTCCAATGTTGGCGCCTGCGGATTGTTCAAAGTTGCATCGAGCTTGCTGATGAGCTTGCCCATCCATTCAACCGGATGGCCGATGGCCTCGTGGACCCTCTTGGGATAGCCGATGAAGCGCTCGGCGATGAGCGCCAGCGCGGCCGAAGCGAAAACAGGAAAGGGCCACATCAGACCGGCTCCGCCAGCGACAGGATGCGATCGAGATCGAGATGGCGTTCGAGGTGGGCCGCAAGAGCTTCGAGACTCTGTTCAACGCGCTGTTCGTAGCGGAGGTCGCTCGAGGCACCGAGGCTAGCGAGAAAAGCACGGCGGAAATCATCGCCGCTGAAACAGCCGTGTACATAGGTGCCAATGATGCGGCCATCGGCGCTGGTGGCGCCATCGGGAGTGTTGCCGATCATTGCGAAGGGGCGGGCGCAATCGGGGCCCGCTGTCTGGCCCAGGTGAATTTCGTAACCATTCACGGCCTGACCCGTTGAGACGTGGGTGGCTGTGACGCGAGTCAGGGTTTTATCGGAGAGCAGCGTGGATTCGACATCGAGATGGCCAAGGCCGGGGACGGTACCCGCTACCCCCTCAAGGCCATTGGGATCATGAATGACGCGGCCCAGCATCTGGTAGCCGCCGCAGAGGCCAAGAACATGACCGCCGCGCCTGACATGGGCGGCAAGATCAATACCCCAACCTTCCTTCCGGAGTGCGGCTAGATCGGCAATGGTCGATTTGGAGCCGGGAACGATGACGAGACGTGTGTCTCCGGGTATCGGTTCGCCGGGCTGCACGAAGTGCAGAGTGACACCGGGTTCCATCCGAAGCGGGTCGAGATCGTCGAAATTGGCGATACGGGGCAAGCGCAAAACAGAGATTTTCCAATCGCCCGAGCCATTTGTGACGGTTTCCTCCAAAGCCACTGCATCTTCGGCGGGAAGATTCGCCGCATCGGAAAGATGGGGAACAATCCCAAGGCAGGGCGTGCCCGTTTCCGTTTCGAGGAAGCTCCGGCCTTCAGAGAAAAGTTCAATATCGCCGTGGAATTTATTGATGATGAATCCTTTTAAACGACTGCGATCCTCCGGCTGAAGGATGTGGAAGGTTCCGGCAATGGCGGCGATGACGCCGCCCCGATGGATATCGCCGATGAGCAGGGCTGGCACATTGGCGGCACTGGCAAAGCCCATGTTGGCAAGATCGCCATCCCTGAGATTGATCTCGCCGGGGCTTCCGGCACCTTCGACAACCACCAGATCGGCGCCGGTGGCGAGGATACGGAAACTGTCCAGGATCGCTGGCATGAACTGGCCGCGATTGTGGAAATAATCGCGCGCCGTCATTGTGGCCTGGCGCTGGCCCTGGACGATCACCTGGGCGCCGGTGGTGGTCTCCGGCTTGAGCAGCACTGGGTTCATGTGGACGGAGGGCTCGACACGGGCGGCACGAGCCTGGAGCGCCTGAGCACGGCCGATCTCACCGCCATCGACGGTGACGGCGGCGTTGTTCGACATGTTTTGCGGCTTGAAAGGCCGGACCTTCAGCCCGCGATTGGCGAAGGCGCGGCATAGACCTGCTGCGATCAGTGATTTTCCGACGTCGGAGCCAGTTCCCATGAGCATGATGGCGCGGGCGGTCATGGAGCTTCGGAGATCACATGGGCATAGGAGCCCATGACTAGGCCGCGGCGGAGGCCCATGGGCGGAAGTGTTGTTCCTGAAGCATCGGCGGCGGTGAAAAGGCGGTCGGCTTTGCCCTCGCTGGCAATCGTCGAATAGTGAAACTCGTGGCCGCGAAGCGGTTTCGTCCATGGCGTTCCGCCAAGGGCGGCAAGTTGGCGGTAGCCCAAGTGCAGTTTGGCTTTGGCAAAGCTGGTGGTCAGCGGAAGGAGGCCCGCCATAGCGTGAGACTTCCCCTTGGCATCGATCAAGCCATCGCCCAGCACCATGAAGCCGCCGCACTCGCCATAGACGAGACATTTCGCTTCCCGAATGCCCTTTAGAAAGACGTGATTGGCCGCAAGTTTTCCGGCATGGAGTTCGGGATAGCCGCCGGGGAGAAAAATGGCATCCGCATTTGCAGCGGGAGCTTCATCGGCCAAGGGCGAGAACGGCATTACCTGTGCGCCCTGCCGCCGCCAGTGATGCAGGAGATGCGAGTAGGCGAAAGTGAAGGCGCGGTCCCTTGCCACCGCAATTCTTTGACCGAAAGGCGGCAGGGCGGACGGCATTACCGATTCGTCAGGGACCGGCGAAGCAATGGTTAACAATGTGTCAAGATTTGTTTCACGTGCAACTGCTAATGAAGCACTTTCAATGAATTGTTCAAGATCATGATTCTCTTCCGCTTGTACCAATCCGAGGTGGCGCGAAGGCAGGACCAGCGAGTCGTCGTGCCGCAGACACCCTACAATTTTTTCGCCAAGCGCGCCGCGTAAGATCGCTTCATGCCTGTCACTGGCCACGCGATTGAGGATGACGCCTGCAACTCTGAGGTTCGGCCGATAGGTCGAAAAGCCATGGACGAGGGCGCCGATCGATTGGGACTGGTGGCGGGCATCGACCACCAGCAGTACCGGCAGACCGAGGGACTGGGCCAGATCGGCGGTGGAGCCCTTGGCGCCCTGGGGCCCGTCGAACAGGCCCATTACACCTTCGATAATGACAAGGTCCGTATCCCGCGAAAGCTCAGCCATCAGGCCAGCTATGACAGCGCGATCCATGGCCCATGGGTCGAGATTGAAACAGGGCCGTCCGGTTGCGGCCTCGTGGAAACGGGGATCGATATAGTCGGGACCGGCCTTGGCAGAAGCAACGCGAAGACCCCGATTGCGGAAGGCGCGGAGCAGCCCCAGGGTGACGAGGGTCTTGCCGCTTCCGGAGCAAGGAGCCGCCATCACGATGGCCTTAGCCAATGGGATTCTCCCGCAGCGCCGGCTTGTACCAATCGAGCATATCGCGCCAATCGGCGGCATGGCCCACGACAACGATGGCGGGTGTCGGCGGGTCGTTATCGCGCACGAACGCGCCCGCCGCTGCAAGCGTTGTGGCGTGGACCTGCTGCTGGGGTAGGGAGGCATTGGAGACGATGGTGACAGGGTCGTCCGTAGGCCTGCCACCGGAGAGGAGAGCCGTGGCGATTTCGCCAAGGTTTTTCACCGCCATGTACATTACGATCACCGGCGAGGCTTTGGCCACGGCCTGCCAGTTCACATTGGCGGGCATTTTGCCGGTTGCGTCATGCCCCGTGAGGAAGATCACCGAGTGATTGGTGTCGCGGTGGGTGGCCGGCATGCCAGCGTAGGCTAGTCCAGCCACTCCTGCGGTGATGCCGGGGACGATGCGGAACGGAATGCCTGCGGTTGCTAGGTGCTGACATTCTTCACCGCCACGGCCGAACATGAAGGGATCGCCACCTTTGAGGCGCAACACGCGCTTGCCTGCTTTCGCCAGATCGACAAGGCGGAGGGATATATCGCGCTGAACGGGGGAGGGTTTGCCGCCGCGCTTGCCCGCATATTCGAGTTCAGCACCCACGCGAAGCCAGCGCAGGATGTCGGGGTTCACCAGGGCGTCGTAAACCGCCACATCGCACGTCTGCATGGCGTGATAACAAAGGAGCGACATGAGGCCCGGTGCTCCCGGTCCCGCACCCACGAGCCAGACCCAGCCTTTTTCGAAGACAGGAAAGGCTTCAGCGTCCAGGCGAGCGAAACCTGTAAGGCCCGATTTAACCTCCACCCAGTCTTTCACCGTTTTTGTTGGTCCGTGGCTCATGGGGCCCTTATACAATCGGGACATGCGGCAAGAGAAGCCCGAGGGTCAATTAAGGCGCGGCTGGACAACGGGTGCATGTGCAACCGCGGCAGTGAAGGCGGCGTTTGCGGCGCTGAAGACCGGCCACTTCCCCGATCCCGTGACAATCACTCTGCCAAAGGGTGAGACACCCGCTTTTGCCCTGGCGCTGGAGGGCAAGGGGACCGGCTGGGCGCAAGCGGGAATCATCAAGGACGCAGGCGACGATCCGGATGTCACGCACGGCTGCATTGTTATTGCCACGGTGCGGGAGAAGGGCGAGGGGATCAGCTTCAAGGCGGGAGAAGGTGTCGGCACTGTAACCCGCGAGGGTCTGCCTATTCGGCCCGGGGAGCCTGCCATCAATCCCAAGCCACGCGAAATGATGCGGGCTGCAATCACCGAGCTGGGTGGCCGCGATGTCGAAATCGAAATCTCCATTCCCAACGGCGAAGCCTTGGCGCAGAAGACATGGAATCCGCGTCTTGGCATCGTGGGCGGTCTCTCCATTCTTGGCACTACAGGAATTGTGCATCCATTTTCTTGTGCGGCGTGGATTGCTTCGATCCACAGCGGTATCGATGTGGCGCGCGCCATGGGGCTTGCCCATGTTGCAGGTTGCACGGGGTCGACGTCGGAAGATGCGGTGCGGGCGCATTATGGCCTGCCGCTGGAGGCCATGCTCGACATGGGTGATTTCGCGGGAGGCCTGCTCAAGTATCTGCGCGATCATCCGGTGGCGCGCGTCACCATTGGCGGCGGCTTTGGCAAGATCGTGAAACTAGCCCAGGGTGCGCTCGATCTACACTCGGGACGAAGTCAGGTCGATCTCGACTGGCTGGCCTCCATCACGCCGGAGCTTTCGAGGGACAAGGTGCTGGCCGCGAACACGGCTCTCCAGGTTCTGGAAATGGCGGAGGGGCTTGGACTGGCGAACCGGGTGGCGGCGTTGGCTCATGACAAAGTGCTGCATGTGTTGCGGGGCGCGCCAATCACTGCGGATGTAGTGATCGTGTCGCGGCAAGGCGCCATCATTGGCCATGCGGACTGATCGCATTCTCGTTCTCGGTGGCACCGGCGAAGCGCGCGAAGTGGCGCAGGCGCTGGTCGATGACGGTTTTCATATCGTGACGTCGCTGGCCGGAGTGACCGCATCTCCGCATTTGCCGGTTGGTGAGGTGCGCCGTGGCGGTTTTGGCGGCGAGGCCGGGCTTAAGAACTATATCAAGAGGGAAAATATCAGCGCCATTGTGGATGCGACCCATCCTTATGCCGCGCAGATATCGCGCCATGCTCAGGGTGCGGCGCGAACAGCCGGTGTTCCCTATTTAAGGCTGGAACGCCCGCCGTGGCGTGCGGGACCTTCCGATAGCTGGACTGAAGTCGCGACTGTTGCGGATGCTGTGGCCGCGCTGCCTTCGGGCGCTCGCCCGTTCGTCACCATAGGCCGTAAGGAAATCGCCGCGTTTTTTGCCAGGGCCGATCTCGACGGTGTAGCGCGCATGATCGAGGCCCCCGGCGTTGCCGTGCCACCGGGCTGGACGCTCATTCAGGCGCGCCCGCCGTTCGATGTAAAACGCGAAGCCTCATTGCTTGAGTCTCATCGCATTACGCATGTCGTGGCCAAGAATTCCGGGGGCGAACTGACCTACGCCAAGCTTGTTGCGGCGCGTGAAAGAAAGATTCCTGTCGTGCTGGTGGCGCGCCCCGGAAAGCCGATGGCGCCAACGGTTTCGACGGTCAAGGCCCTGATCCCGGCGCTGCGCGGAATGCTTTCTCCTTGACCGGCAAGCCGTTTCCGGCTTGTCTACGGCGGAGGGGTGGCCTGAAAAGAGAACCACCCCCAGGGAGCGAACCAACGTAATCAGCGGGCAGCATATTGGGAGCAATCGATGTGCGCCGGGCGACAACCCAAGCGTCTTCGCCTCTCCATTAGCGGTCCCGCATAGGTGAGAAGGAAAAGAGTAATGAAACGCAAAGTTCTTTCATGGGTTCTCGGCGCCGCCGTGAGCGCCTTAGCTGCTTCGGCCGCATCGGCCTTGACCCTCGATGACGTCAAGGCCAAGGGCTTCGTCCAATGCGGTGTGAACCCCAGTCTTATCGGTTTCGGTTTTCCGGATGAACAAAACAACTGGACCGGCATGGACGTGGATTTTTGCCGCGCCGTTGCCGCTGCCATCTTCAATGATCCCACGAAAGTGAAGTTCACGCCGCTTTCCGCCAAGGAGCGCTTCACCGCGCTGCAGTCGGGCGAGATCGATATCCTGTCGCGCAATACAACCTGGTCCATGAGCCGCGATACCTCGCTTGGCCTCAAGTTCGCCGGTGTCATGTATTACGATGGCGCGGGCTTCATGGTGCGAAGCTCAATGAACGTGGATTCCGCCCTCAAGCTTTCCGGGGCCGCCGTATGCGTGCAGACCGGCACAACGACGGAACTCAACCTCGCCGATTATTTCAAGGCGAACAAGATGGAATACAAGGTCGTTGCCTTCGAGAAGGAAGAAGAAGTCATCGGCTCCTATGAGGATGGGCGCTGCGATGCCTATATCACCGACCAGTCCGGCGTTTATGCCCAGCGCCTGAAGCTCGCCAAGCCGGACGATCATATCGTTCTGCCGGAGATTATTTCCAAGGAACCCTTGGGCCCGGTGGTACGCCAGGGCGACGATGCCTGGTTCAACGTGGTGAAGTGGACCTATTACGCATTGCTCAATGCAGAAGAACTTGGCATCACCCAAGCCAATGTCGAGGAAATGAAGGGATCGGCCAATCCGGAAATTAAACGCGTTCTCGGTGTACCCAACGCCGATGGCACCGCCGCGGGGTTTGGCACCGGCATCGGCGTCAGTGAGGATTGGGTTGCACAGATCGTGAAGGGTGTGGGCAACTACGGTGAAATCTTCGAGCGCAACGTGGGCGCCAGCACACCGCTCAAGATTGCGCGCGGGGTTAATGCCTTGTGGAGCC
>JACMJT010000683.1 GCA_014380505.1 Hyphomicrobiales bacterium
ATGCTCATCGCGTCCGCCTATAACTGGACCATCGAGCGCCTCGCCTACCGGCCATTGCGCGGCTCCTTTCGTTTGGCACCGCTGATCTCGGCCATCGGCATGTCGATCGTGCTTCAGGAATTTGTCCGCATCTCCCAGGACGGACGGCCCAAGCCTCTCCAGCCTATCGTGACCGGCGGCTACGAAATTATGAGCCGCGACCTAGATAAAGGAGAATTCGTCGTCCGCCTGTCGAACATGCAGATTTTCATCGTCATTACGACACTCATTCTGATGGCGGTGTTTACCATCCTCATTACCCGGACGTCGCTGGGCCGGGCCCAGCGTTCCTGCGAGCAGGATATGAAAATGGCGTCGCTCCTTGGCATCGATGTCGACAAGACAATCTCCATTACCTTCATCATGGGGGCAGCACTTGCCGCCGTCGCGGGCTTGATGTTCTTCCTGTACTACGGCGTCACCGACTTCTATGTGGGCTTCCTCGCGGGCATCAAGGCCTTTACGGCCGCGGTCCTTGGCGGCATCGGCTCGATTCCAGGCGCCATGCTCGGCGGTCTGATCATCGGATTGATAGAGGTTTTCTGGTCGGCCTATTTCTCCATCGAGTACAAGGACGTCGCGGCCTTCGCTATGCTGGCGGCGGTGTTGATTTTCTTGCCCCAGGGCATCCTTGGCAAACCCGAAGTCGAGAAGGTCTGACGCGCCATGGCCGCAGTTCCGCAACCCACCGGCGTCGTGTCTGAGGCCCGGCAGGTCGAGACCGTTGCTATTGCCAGGGATGTATTGTTCACCGGGATACTGGCCTTCGTCATTCTCGGTCCCATTGTCGGTCTCAAGACCTTCGCCATTTCGGGCAGCCTAGCGCTCGAGCAGCGGTGGGGACTGGTCGCGGTGCTCGCGCTAATCGTGGCGGCGGGGCGGCTTGCTTACCACGTGCTGGTGTGGAACAGGCCGCAGAAAGCGCCGGCAAGAGTTGCGGGAGCCCCCGCCCTGCCGGTCAGGAATCTCGCCAAATATATCGCCCCCATCTTGCTGATCGTTGCCATCGCTCTTCCCTTCATTCCCGGCGTCGACCGCCGCATCGTCGATCTCGCCATCCTCATGCTCACCTACATCATGCTGGGCTGGGGGCTGAACATCGTGGTGGGCCTGGCCGGATTGCTCGACTTGGGCTACGTGGCATTCTATGCCGTCGGCGCCTATTCCTATGCGCTGCTCTCCACGGTATACCTTCCAGCCTGGTTCGGCGACGGTATCATTCCCTGGGCCTTCTTCATCACTTTGCCGATTGCCGGCATTCTGGCGGCATTCTGGGGCATAATTCTCGGCTTTCCCGTCCTGCGGCTGCGAGGCGACTATCTCGCCATCGTGACACTGGCCTTCGGTGAAATCGTGCGCGTCGTTCTGATCAACTGGATCGATTTCACCGGCGGGGGGGCGGGCATCGGCAGCATACCGCGGCCCTCTTTCTTCGGCCTGCCGTTCACGGAGGGCGAAGGCGGGTTTGCCGCTTTCTTCGGGCTTGAACCCAAGCCCATTTATCGCATCATCTTCCTCTACTACGTCATTCTGGTGCTCGCCCTCTTCACCAATTTCGTGACCATGCGGCTGCGCCGGTTGCCCGTGGGCCGCGCCTGGGAAGCCCTGCGCGAGGACGAGATTGCCTGCCGCTCGCTCGGCATCAATACCACCAGCACCAAGCTCACGGCCTTCGCCATCGGCGCCATGTTCGCAGGGTTCGCCGGCAGTTTCTTCGCCACGCGCCAAGGCTTCGTCAGCCCTGAATCCTTCGTCTTCATGGAGTCGGCCATCATCCTCGCCATCGTTGTGCTCGGCGGCCTCGGCTCCCAGATCGGCGTTGTCGTAGCGGCCATCGTCATTATCGGCGCCTTCGAGGTATTCCGTGAGCTGAATTTTCTCAAGGCGGTGATGCCAACCGGTTTCGATCCCGTGCAGTTCCGCATGCTGGTCGTCGGCATCGCCATGGTGTTGATCATGCGCTGGAAGCCGCGCGGCTTCATCACAAGGCGCGATCCCACCGTTTATCTTAAGCAGAAGAAGGCCGTGCCCACCGATCTCGTCACTGAGGGACGAGGTTGATGACCGTTGCCGATCAAGATGCTTTGCTGCGCGTCGAACATCTCACCATGCGGTTTGGCGGCCTTACCGCCATCGGCGATCTGTCGTTCACCGCAGCGCGGCGCGAGATAACGGCAATCATCGGCCCCAATGGCGCCGGCAAGACCACGGTGTTCAACTGTCTCACCGGTTTCTATAAGCCCACCGAAGGCAGCGTTATTCTCAACCATGACGATGGCCGGCAGTTCCTGCTCGAGCGCATGGATGATTTCCGGATTTCCCAGCGGGCCAAGGTGGCGCGCACTTTCCAGAACATCCGGCTATTCGCCGGTATGACCGTGCTAGAGAACCTGATGGTGGCCCAGCACAACACCTTGATGCGAGCCTCGGGCTTCACCGTCACCGGCATCTTCAATTCCGCCACCTATGCCCGCGCCAATCGCGAGGCTATCGAATTCTCCGAGTACTGGCTTGAGAAGGCGGGCCTCGTCGACCGCGCCGACGATCCCGCGGGCGAGCTCCCCTATGGCGGACAGCGCCGCCTCGAGATCGCTCGCGCCATGTGCACAAAGCCGGTGCTCCTCTGCCTCGATGAACCTGCAGCAGGCCTCAATCCGCGCGAGTCCGAGGATTTGAACCGCCTCCTGCTCAACATCCGTACGGAACAGGGAATCGCCATTCTTCTGATCGAACACGATATGAGCGTGGTGATGGGAATTTCGGACCATATCGTGGTTCTTGATTATGGGGTGAAGATTTCCGACGGCTCACCCGCCCAGGTGAGGAACGACCCCGCCGTCATCCGCGCCTATCTTGGCGTTGAGGACGAGGAGGAAGCCGAAGCCGTGGTCGAACGCGCCGTGGCCACCGTTGCAAAAACGGCCCCCGCAAAAAAACCGAATAAGAAAGCAACGGTGAAAAAACCGCCGGCCAGAAAAAAGGGAGGACGCCGGTGAGCGCCAGCCTCCTCTCGGTCCGCGGTGTCGAAACCTTCTACGGCAAGATCCAGGCCCTGAAGGGAATCGACATCGATGTGAAGAAGGGCGAGATCGCGACACTGATTGGCTCGAACGGCGCCGGCAAGTCGACCTTGATGATGACCATTTGCGGGACGCCCCGTGCCCGCACCGGAACGATAACCTTCGATGGCCACGACATCACCAACATGCCGGTCCATGAGATCGTGCGCCTCGGCATCTCCCAATCGCCGGAAGGCCGCCGAATTTTCCCTCGCATGACCGTAGAAGAAAACCTGCAGATGGGCGCCACCGTCGGCGATCCAAAGTTCTACGACGGAGATCTTGCCCGCGTTTTCACCATGTTCCCGATCCTGGAAAAGCGCCGAAACCAGCGGGGCGGCACGCTTTCGGGCGGGGAACAGCAGATGCTGGCCATCGCCCGGGCTCTGATGGCGCGGCCCCGCCTCCTGCTACTCGACGAGCCATCTCTCGGTTTGGCGCCGCTCATCGTCAAGCAGATTTTCGCCGCTATCAAGAACCTGAACGAGAAGGAAGGCATCACCGTCTTCCTGGTCGAGCAGAACGCCTTCCATGCCCTGAAACTTGCCCACCGGGCCTATGTCATGGTCAATGGCAACATCGCCATGTCCGGCACCGGCAAGGAATTGCTGGCGCGCCCCGAAATCCGCGCCGCCTATCTTGAAGGAAACCAGTGAGTCATGGGGTTTTTTGTTGAAGACACATTCGCGGTTTTTCTGTTCATGACCGTCATTATCGGCGGAGGTGCCGCCTTCGTGGCCGGGCGGAGCCTGGCCTCCCGGTGGCGTCCGCCATGGCTGCCGGCCTCCTACATGATCCTTTTGGGGGTGGCACTTCGCTTCTTCCATTATGCTCTGTTCAACGGCGATCTGCTGTCGCTCCATTACTTCATCACCGATACGGCGGTCCTTATTGCGGCCACCTTGCTCGGTTACCGGCTGACCATGGTCAACCAGATGGTCAGGCAGTATCCATGGGCCTATGAGCGGTCTGGCCTCCTGTCCTGGAGGGCTAAATCCGCCACATGAATTTGGAATCGGCCCGTTTAGGCCCTTCCCAATCGTAGCTCTTTTGGCCTAAATAGGCTCAAGGGGTTACGCAAACCCCGAAAGACCTTATGGTCATAAATTCCAAGGGAGTCATCGAATGAAGAAATATCTGTTGTCAGGCATTGCCTTGAGCTTTGCCGCGGCACTCTCCGCCTCCACGGCCCTGGCGGATATCGCCATCGCGGTGGCGGGCCCGATCACCGGCGAGTACGCAGCCTTCGGCGAGCAGTTGAAGCGCGGCGCCGAAATGGCGGTGGCCGACATCAACGCCGCCGGCGGCGTTAATGGCGAACAGCTCACGCTGGAAATCGGAGACGATGCCTGTGACCCGAAGCAGGCAGTAGCCGTTGCCAACCAGATGGTGTCGAAGGGTGTGAAGTTCGTGGCCGGGCATTTCTGCTCGGGCTCGTCGATTCCGGCCTCGGATATCTACGCCGAGGAAGGCATTGTCCAGATCACCGGCGCTTCGACCAACCCTGTGTTCACCGACAAGGGCCTGTGGAATACCCACCGCGTTTGCGGCCGTGACGACGCCCAAGGCATTGTCGCGGGCAACTTCCTGGCCAAAAACTACAAGGGCAAGAAGATCGCCATCATCGACGACAAATCGCCCTATGGCAAAGGCCTGGCCGATGAAACCCGCAAAGCGTTCAACGCGGCTGGCGAAAAAGAAACCATGAATGAGTCCTACACCCCCAAGGAAAAGGACTACACAGCGCTCGTCTCCAAGATGAAGGACGCCGGCATCGAAGCCGTCTATGTCGGCGGCTATCACACGGAAGGTGGCATTATCCTCCGCCAGATGCGCGAACAGGGCATGCAGGCCCAGATGATCTCCGGTGATGCGTTCAACACCGAGGAATTCTGGACCATCGCCGGCCCCGCCGGTGAAGGCATGATCTTCACCTTCGCTCCGGAGCCCCGCAACAACCCGGCCGCCAAGGAAGTGGTTGAGCGCTTCAAGGCCGCTGGCTACGATCCGGAAGGCTACACACTCTATGAGTATGCAGCGATTCAGGCTTGGGCCGCAGGCGCTGCCGCGACCGGAGGCACCGACAGCAAGAAGATCGCCGAATGGCTCCGTGCGGGCAATCCGTTCAAGACCGTGCTCGGCGAGCTGTCGCTCGATGCGAAGGGCGACGTCAAGGATGCCAAGTACGTCTGGTATAAGTTCAGCGAAGGAAAGTACACGGAAGACACTTCGCTCCAATAAGCGACTGAATCTTCCATGAGACGGGACCCGCGCAAGCGATTGCGCGGGTTTTCATATGGAGCGAGGTTGCGAAAACCTTCCTTTGCGGCGATAGTCCGAATTAATGACCCGCCTTATAACCGCAACACTTCTAACGCTTTTCCTCGGCGCCGCACCTTCGGCGGCCGAAATCCTCATCGCCACGGCGGGGCCGATGGCGGGCGCAAACGCGGTTTTCGGCGAACAGATGCGCCGAGGCGCCCAGCGCGCCGTGGACGACATCAATGCCACCGGAGGCTTTCGCGGCGAGCGATTGAGGTTGACCGTTGGCGATGATGCTTGCGATCCCAGGAAGGCGGTCGAGGTGGCAACCGGCTTCGTGGCGCAGGGCGTGAAATTCGTAGCCGGGCACTTCTGTTCGGGCGCTTCCATCCCTGCATCGAAGGTCTATGAGACGGCGGGGATCGTACAGATCAGCCCCGCCTCCACCAATCCGAAACTCACCGACGACGGCGGCTGGAACGTGCTTCGCGTCTGCGTCCGCGACGATGCGCAGGGAACCTTTGCCGGCCAATATATCGCGCGCCATTATCGCGGCAAGAACATCGCCATTCTGAACGACAATTCCCCCGCCGGTGCAGCGCTGGCGGAGAAAGCCCGCGCGGCGCTGGAACAGGCGGGAGTAACTATCGCCATCGACGAAAGTTATACGCCGGGCGCCAAGAACTATAACGAACTGGCGCTAAAGCTCAGCGACATCGAGGTGGTCTATCTCGGCGGCACCTACGTAGAGGCGGGTATCATCATCCGCGATTTGCGAGCTTTGGGTTCCGTGGCTCAGCTGATCGGAGGCGACAGTCTCGTTGCCGACGATTTCTGGAATATCGCCAAGGAGAGTGGTGAAGGCACCCTGATGACCTTCACACCCGACCCGCAGCGGTCTGAAGCCGCTAGATCGGTGATCCAGAGTTTCATTGCCGAAGGTTACAACCCCGAGGGACATACGCTTTATGCCTATGCCGCTGTCCAGGCCTGGGTGAAGGCGGCGGAGGCGACAGGTGGTACCGAAAGCCACAAGATCGCCGAGTGGCTGCGGGGTGGAAGCGCGGTCACCACGGTACTGGGCGAGTTGCGCTTCGACGCCAAGGGCGATGTTCGCGATCCGCAATTTGCCTGGTATCGCTGGTCCCAGGGCAAATACGCCGAGGACTCGACCACCCAATAGTCATCACGAAGGGCCACAATGATCCCCCGTTACACCCGCGAAGAAATGGCCCGCATCTGGGAACCGCAAACCCGGTTGCGCATCTGGTTCGAGATCGAGGCACACGCCGCCGATGCGCAAGCCGAGCTTGGCATCGTGCCGAAAGAGGCCGCGCGGAAGATATGGGAAAAGGTCCGTAACGCGGTTTTCGACGCCGCCCGGATTGACGCCATCGAGCGCGAGGTTAAGCACGACGTCATCGCTTTCCTCACGCATTTGTCCGAAATCGTCGGGCCCGAAGCGCGCTTCGTCCATCAGGGCATGACGTCGTCGGATGTCCTCGACACCTGTTTCAACATCCAGCTTGTCCGCGCGGCCGATCTTCTTATTGCGGATGTGGATGGATTGCTGGCGGCCCTCAAGCGCCGCGCCATTGAACACAAGATGAGCGTCTGCATCGGGCGCAGCCACGGGATTCATGCCGAACCCACGACGTTCGGCGTTAAGCTTGCCTTCGCTTACGCCGAGTTTGCGCGCGCCCGCGCCAGGCTTGAAAAAGCCCGCGCCGAAGTCGCCACCTGCGCCATATCGGGCGCCGTCGGCACCTTCGCCAATATCGACCCCAGCGTCGAGAAGCACGTGGCGGCCAAACTCGGTCTGTCGCCAGAACCAGTTTCTACCCAGGTGATCCCGCGCGACCGTCACGCCATGTATTTTGCAACGCTTGCCGTCGTTGCCAGTTCCGTAGAGCGGCTTGCGACCGAGATCAGGCATCTGCAACGCA
>JACMJT010000684.1 GCA_014380505.1 Hyphomicrobiales bacterium
CCATCGTCGCCCTCAAGGAACCCATTAGCAAGATCGACGGCAAGCCCAAGATCGACCGCGAGAATCCCAAGCAATCGCTCCGCCAGCGCCCGCTCATCGGCCTCTCCATTTTGGTCGGCATGAAGGCCGCGGGCGATAACACGTGGAAAGGCGCCATCTACAATCCCGACGACGGCAAGACCTACTCGGGCACCCTGAAGCTCAATGGCGCCACCATGAAGTTGCAGGGCTGCGTCCTCAAATTGTTCTGCAAGACCAACACCTTCGTTCGCGTGAACTAAACGCCGCGGCCCGGCCGCTGGCCATTTCTTTGCATCTTGCCCAAGGATTGGCTAGAATTGCCGGATTGCCGGAGGTTGCATGTTTCAGACTGAAACGCTGTTGCTGGTGGTGCTGGGCTTTTCCCTCGCCACGCTGATCGCCCTGTTCGCCGGCCGGCTCATGTGGTCGATGGCTGTCCGCATCGGATCCCGGCGCATGCAGCGTCAAATTCCCAGTACCGCCGGCGAGTTGCACACCGAGCGCGACCGGCTTCGCGCCGAATATGCCCTGCTCTCCCAGAAGCTTGGCAGCCGTCTTGAGAGCTCCCGCATGAAGATGGCCGAGCAAATGGCCGAGGTGACACGGACCCGCAACCGGATCGAAACGCTGGTCGCCGAGATCAACGAAAAAGACGCCGCCCACGCCGCCCGCGAACATGAGATCATGGGCCTTCACGCCCGCATTCTGGAGAATGAGTCAGCCGCCGCCGAGGCCCAATTGGCAATCGCCGGCCTCCATCTCGATCTGGACGGGAAATCAAATGAAATCAGCGAGCTACATCATATAATTGCGGAGAAGGATGCGCATATAACAACCCTTGCGCCACCCGCCGATGTGATCCTGGCCAAGCTCGAACCGGAAGGGGAAACCGAAGAACCGGCGGACCAGGTCGCTTCCGCTCCCGCCGACCCCATAGTCCAGCAACATCTTGCCGAGACCGCCCATGAAACCGATGACCTGCAAAACGAACTGAACCGCCTCGATGCCACATGGACCAAGAAGCTCGGCAGAATCAGAGACAAAAACCGAAAGCCCGGCGGCACGATTTTGCAGAAGGACGTTGCCAGATAGGCCCACCGCGCGCCGCCTATGACAATAATGCCACATCGAGCTGCAAAGAGTAACGCAACGGTGGTCAAGTCCAAGCTGTTGTTCACATTGCGTTAGTTTGATGATAGCTCTGTAGGCATGAAGCCAAAGGGGGGTCTTGGGCCATGATGCAGCGTTGGTATCTCGCAAGTGCTGTCACCATGACTGTTTTCGTCTCACCCGTTCTTGCCGGGCCGGGCGACCCTTGGGAATTCTATATCGGCGTCCATGGCGGCGGCGTGTTTGGCGACGGCGACTACGACTTTGCCGGCACAGACCTCGACCTAGATGGTGATCGAGCGATTTTTGGCGGCCTTGCCGGGTTGAACTATCGGCACGATATTATTTTCTTTGGCCTTGAGGGCGACTTTGGTTTTGCGACTGGAGATTTCGATTTCGATTTCTTTTCAGACAATCAGGACGGCTGCGGCAACGGCGCCTGGTGCGACTACAACGGCCATATCCGGGCGCGTGCCGGTGTCTCCGTCGACAGTTTGGACCTGTTCATAGCGGGCGGTCTTGCCCTGGCCGACGGTAAGGGAGGCGACAGCGCACTTGGCGGAACCAATAACGATACCTTTGTCGGATGGTCCATCGGCGGCGGAGCTGATTTCGAGGTTTCGGACGGATGGAAAGTTCGTCTTGAATTCCTGCACGACGATTACGGTAGCCGTCACCCAGTGAAATTCGACACCACCAACTACTCCAGCAAATGGACCGATAATACGGTCCGCGCGGCGGCGATCTTCGAGTTCTAGGAACGTTGTCGGCGAGCCCTCGTTAGCATGGCGGCCGGTGATCTTTTTGCACTGGTTGAGCCTGTGATAGCGCGTGTTCCCAATGCGCCGGCAATCGTCACCATCGATGGCCAAATATTGAGCTATGACAAGCTCGGGCAAACTATTGCCGCCTTTGCGGATCACGCAAGACACGCGGGTATTGGATCGACCGACCGGGTCGCCATCGATATCGCCAATGAGGCCATCCGGCTCTGTTTGATCTTTGCGCTGTCCCGCATCGGCGCCGTCGCGGTTCCGAGCGGCACACCCGAGGAAATACTCGGCGCAGGTATCGAACTCTCCGCAATCATTTCGAATCGCCTCGAATATCGCGCAAGTCCCCGGACAGTCGCCTTTCACCAAGGGTGGTTCGTTCCGGTTGAAATTGCTGTCGGCGCTGGAGCCATTCAGAAAGACACGCCCTGCCTGCTAATGGCCTCGTCGGGATCCACCGGCCAGAAAAAGTTCATGGAGTTTCACCTTGGCATGTTGCAGCAGCGGCTCGATTGGGACGACGGAATACTGCTGCATCCAAGCGCCAACAGATTGTTGACACTTAGCATTGCAACGGATTTCGGTTTTCGAAACGCGCTGCGGACCTTGCGGCACGGTGGGCTGCTGGTTGGCCCAGCGGGCAGCCCCCAGGCTACAATCGGGCGCTTGGATGAGTATGGAATTGGGCAGCTTGTCACAACTCCCTCCATTCTGGTCGATCTTGTTGAAATGATAAGACTCAATCCACGGCCACTGCCTAAACTTGAATCAATCATAACCGTTGGTGGACCCATCGCCGGAGCCTATGCCGCAGAGGCCGCCCGCCTGTTCAATTCGACGGTCACAAATGTCTATGGCTCGACTGAAACCGGAATTGTTTCGTTAGCAACGG
>JACMJT010000082.1 GCA_014380505.1 Hyphomicrobiales bacterium
GGTGCCACCGGGCCGTCTTGAGGACTGGTCGCACCCGCCGTTTGCCGCCGAGATCGCCGATGGATTTGTTTTCGGCCGGGGCGCCACCGACATGAAAGGTTCGATCTCAGCCTTCGCGGCCGCCGCGATCGATTATGTCAATTCGAGCGGCAAACCCAAGGGCTCGCTCTCATTTCTCATTACCGGCGACGAGGAGGGGCCTGCCATCAACGGCACGGTAAAGGTGCTGCAATGGATGAAAGCCAACGGTCATATTCCCGGCCATTGCATTGTCGGTGAACCGACCTCCACTGAAAAGCTTGGTGACGCCCTCAAGATCGGCCGCCGCGGGTCCCTGAGCTTCGCCGTCGCCGTTGAAGGCAGGCAGGGCCACGTGGCCTACCCCAAAAAGGCCGACAATCCGATACCGAAAATTGCAAGCTTCATCGGCCGGATTTCAGCCGCCACCCTCGATGAGGGCAACGAACATTTCGATGCTTCTACACTGGCCGTCACCTCCGTCGATGTCGGCAACTCAGCCACCAATGTCATACCGGCGCGAGCCGCAGCGAAGTTCAATATCCGCTTCGGCACGGCCCATTCCCACCAATCGCTCAAGGACTGGGTCGCGGCCCAGATCGCTGAAACAAAACAGGAGCTGGGTGGCACCTGGACGGCAACGGCGGACGAAGGAGCGGAGGCCTTCATCACCGAGCCCGGCGCTTTCGTCGGCCTGGTGCAGGATGCGGTCGAGCAGGAAACGGGATTGCTGCCGAAACTCTCGACATCGGGTGGCACCTCCGATGCGCGCTTCATCAAGGACTATTGCCCGGTGCTTGAGTTCGGCCCGACCAATGCCACCATCCACATGACGGATGAGCGCATTTCCGTGGAGGAGTTGCGCGCGACCCAGGCGATCTACGCGCGGATCATCGAAGACTATTTCAATGCTCAACTCTGAGCAGATAGAGCCCATCCGGCGGTGAAACCGGCCCGCAACGCGCCCGGTCGGCGGCATCGAGCGCCGCCTTCACATCGGATGAGGACCATTTACCTTCGCCCACCAGTTTCAGCGTGCCCACCATGGATCGCACTTGGGAATGCAAGAAGGAACGGGCGTCCGTGCGGATTTCGATCAATTCGCCATGCCGTGCGACATCAAGCCGGTCGAGCGTCTTGACCGGCGATTGCGCCTGACAGGCCGCCGCGCGGAAGGTGGTGAAATCATGCTTTCCGAGCAGCATTTGGGCCGCCTCGTGCATGGTGCCGGCATCAAGCTCCATGGGCAGCCACCACACCTTGCCCCGCTCCAGCGCCGGCGGGCTCCTGCGATTGAGAATGCGAAAGATGTAGTGCCGCCGGGTGGCCGAAAAGCGCGCATGGAAATCCTGCCCAACCTCCTCCGCCTCCAGCACGCTGATGGGGTGCGGCCTGACATTGGCATTGAGCGCGTTGCGAAGCTCAAAGCCATCCCAGGGCCTGGCCAAATCCACATGGGCCGCCTGCCCCAGCGCATGGACACCCGCATCGGTGCGGCCCGCGCCATGGACTACCGCGCGCTTCCCATTGATGACAGCGACAGCATCTTCCAGCACGCCCTGCACGGAACGCTCATTGGCCTGCATTTGCCAGCCGGCAAAGGGGGTGCCGTCGTACTCGACTACTAATTTATATCGTGGCATGAATCAGCAACATTGGAGATTGAAAGATGGCTTTGGTCAGGCACTTCGAACAGAAATCAATGAGCCGCAATTCCCTGCATGATGAGATCGATGCAACTTACTCGGTTTTCGAAAAAGATGGTCGCATTCTATTGCAGATTGATACCTTTGGACGATCTACGAGGGAGATCCCAGGCAAGAAGAGCCAAACACTTCAGCTTGACAAGCGAGGTGCGGAAAATCTCTATAGAATCCTTCAGAAAGAGTTTCATTTCGACTAACTAGTCTTCGTGCCTGGCTCGACTGGAAAACCGCGCAAGAATGTTTCCGCATCCATGGGGGCCTTGCCGTCGCGCTGGATTTTGAGAAGGCGCACCGCTCCCTCGCCACAGGCGATGGTGAAATGGTCGTCGATGAATGTCCCTGGCTCACCCGCAGCGTTTGCGGTTTGGCAAAGCAGAGCCTTGATCCGCAGGCCTTGCGCTTGAAGCCATGCGCCGGGAAACGGTGAAAGCCCGTGAATATGATTAAGCACTTCAGTGGCGGTCTTGGTGAAATCGATCTTCGTTTCCACCTTGCCGATTTTCTTGGCATAGGAAACGCCACTGGCGGGCTGTGGCACACAAGCGATTGCTGATTGCGCCAAGGTCTCCACCATCAGTCTGGCGCCAAGTACGGCAAGTTCGTCGTGCAGGCTTTTCGCCGTCGTTTCCGGGGTAATGCCAAGGTTTCCCGCCTTGCACATGGGCCCGGTGTCGAGGCCTTCTTCCATGCGCATGATGGTGATGCCCGATTGCATATCGCCCGCCATGATGGCGCGCTGGATGGGGGCAGCACCCCGCCAGCGCGGCAGAAGAGAGGCATGGACATTGAAGCAACCGAGGCGGGGAGCTGCGAGAACCGCCTCGGGCAGCAGCAGGCCATAAGCCACAACCACTGCTGCATCGGCTTTGAGCGCCGCGAAGCGCTCCTGCTCGTCAGCGGATTGCAGAGATACGGGGGTGCGCACTTCGATACCTTGCGTTTCTGCGAAGGCCTGAACCGGAGAAATCTTCACGGCCATTCCCCGTCCGGCGGGCCGGGGCGGTTGCGAATAAACGCAAGGCATCTCATGACCCGCCGCTATCAGGGCCTTCAGCGTTTCAACCGCGAAGTCAGGCGTCCCCATGAACACGAGGCGCATGAAATTAGCGCCCAATCAGCGCTGGAGGGCAGTGGAGATTAAATCTCCCTCCCCCCTGTGGGGAGGGACTAAGGGTGGGGGTCGCTCCGGCGGCACAGTAGTGTGGTCTGTCTTGATTCTGAAACTCTGCCAGACCCCCACCCCTGACCCCTCCCCACAAGGGGGAGGGAGAAATGAGATTGCGCGCGAGCTTGGGCAATCGCATCAGAGCTTTCCCAGTTTCTGGGCCTTGGCGAATTTCTTCACCACCCGGTCGCGCTTCAGCTTGGTGATGTAGTCGATGAACAGCACGCCATTCAAATGGTCTATTTCATGTTGTAGGCAGGTGGCGAGAACGCCCGTGGCATGGAGTTCAACCGGCTCGCCCTGGCGGTCGAGATAGCGCACTTTGACCTCGGAAGGCCTGGTCACCATCTCATAGTATTCGGGGATGGAGAGGCAGCCTTCCTCGTAGTCGCTCTGGGCCTCGCTCGACCAGATAATCTCCGGATTGGCGATAAACAGCGGCTGCTTCTCCTCGCCGTCCTTGGCGAGATCGGCCACGAGAATCCGGCGGGGTACGCCGATCTGGACCGCGGCAAGGCCGATGCCGGGGGCGGCATACATGGTTTCCAGCATGTCGTCCCACAGCTTGCGCGTAGCGGCGTCCACCTGCGCCACGGGTTTCGACACCTGGCGCAGCAATGGATCGGGAAGGGTGAGAATATCGCGGACGGCCATGGCGGCTCAGATAGGCGAGTGTGTAGTGAGGGTCAATTGGCGGCGGTTATGTGTTATGCTCGCCTGGTTTCTTTAACCCCACAGGGAGGACATCATGGCCAGATATATCGAGCTGTTGAGTTGGACCGAACAGGGCGTCAAGAATGTGAAAGACAGCCCCAAGCGGCTCGACGCCGCCCGCGAGCTTGCCAAGAAGATGGGCTGCGAAATCCGCGACATGTACATGACCATGGGCGCCTGGGACATGGTGGTGATCGTGGAAGCGCCCAACGACGAAACGATTGCGAAATTCAACCTGACCTTGGCCATGGGCGGCAATGTCCGCACGACCACGCTCAAGGCCTTTCCCGAGGATGCCTATCGCAAGATCGTCACCGGGCTTTGATGGCGACGGGGCAAACCCCGCGCTTGCCTTTTTGGCGTGAAACACCGATATAGCGGCCGGGAGGTTGGCGGCGGACGTACCGCTCGCCAACCGGGTCAGGTCCGGAAGGAAGCAGCCCCAACGAGACCGGAACGGGTTGCTCGTCCAGCCTCCCACCTCTATCAATGCCAGGCCCCATGACTGATGCAGCAAGCGGCGTGAACGCCCAGGGCTACCGCGTTCTTGCCCGCAAATACCGCCCGCGAATTTTTCCTGACCTGATCGGCCAGGATGCGATGGTGCGCACCCTCGCCAATGCCTTCGCCACCGGCCGCATCGCCCAAGCCAATATGCTCACGGGCGTGCGCGGCGTGGGCAAGACGACGACGGCGCGGCTGATTGCCAGGGCCATCAATTATCCCAGCGGCCCCTCCGCGGACCTCCCGGAAGTAACACCCCAGTGCGATGCCATCCTCGAATCGCGCCACATGGATGTGATCGAGATGGATGCCGCTTCCAACACCGGCGTCGACAATATGCGAGAGATCATCGACAGCGTGCGCTATGCGCCGGTTTCCGCACGCTACAAGGTTTACATCATCGACGAAGTCCACATGCTGTCGAAGAGCGCCTTCAACGCCTTGCTCAAGACGCTGGAAGAACCGCCGCCCCATGTGAAGTTCATCTTCGCCACCACCGAGATCAACAAGGTTCCCGTCACCATCCTGTCGCGCTGCCAGCGCTTCGATTTGAAGCGGCTTGATGCGGCGGCATTGGTCAACCACTATGCGGCGATCGCGGTGAAGGAAAACGTGACGGTTGAGGCCGATGGGCTCGCCATGATCGCGCGCGCCGCCGAGGGGTCGGTGCGCGACGGGCTGTCGCTGCTCGATCAGGCCATTGCCTATGGCGGTGACAAGGTCTTGGCCGCCGACGTCGCGTCGATGCTGGGCCTCATGGACCGGGCGCGCATCATCGACCTGTTCGACGCGGTGATGGCGGGCGACACGGCCCGCGCCATCCGCGAAATCGAGATGCAATATGAAGTGGGCGGCGATCCCCGGACCATCCTCAATGACTTCGCCGATTATGTGCATTGGGTGACCAAGCTCAAGGTCGTGAAGGATTCGGCCCTCTCCGACACCTCACGCACCGAAGCGGAGAAGACCCGTGGTGCCGATCACGCCGCGAAGATCGGCATGGCCCATCTCACCCGCGCCTGGTCCATGCTGCTCAAGGGTATCCGCGAAGTGGAGCTGCATGCTAACCCGTTGCTGGCTGCCGAGATGGTGCTGATCCGTTTGGCCCATGCCGCCGATCTTCCAGGCAGCGACGAACTGGCCAAGCTGGTGAAGCAGGACACCGCCCCGTCCGAACGAGCGTTGCCGGTCACAGCCCCACAGCAATTGCGCCGCGACGAGCCGCCTCCGGAAACCAATGGGGCGCTGGCGGTGAAATCGGTGCCCGTCGCACTGGCGCCGTCACCACCGTCCGGTGACACCCGCGCTCTTACCAGTTTCAACGACATCCTGGCGCTTGCCGCGGAGAAGCGCGACATCAAGCTCAAGAGCGATCTTGAAAGGCTGGTCCGTCCCATCCGCGTCAGCCCGGGCCAATTTGAACTGGCGCTGGAAGCATCCGCTCCTCCAGGGCTTGCCAACGAGATTTCCCGCAAGCTCGAAGCCTGGACAGGGTTGCGCTGGATGGTGCTGGTGGCCAAGGACGGCGGCGCCAGGCCCGTCGCGGCGCAAGCGAAGGAATCGCGCGATGGCGCCTTCCGGAGGGCGCGCGAGCATCCCGATGTGCAGGCTGTTCTGAAGCGGTTTCCCGGCGCGGAGATCGTCGACGTGCGCGAGCCCGAAGCTCTCGTGCCCCAACCCATGAGTGAGACGGATGAAGAATCTCGGTGAGATGATGAAGCAGGTCCAAGCCATGCAATCGCGCATGGCCGAAGTGCAGGCGAAACTCGAACAGGCGATCGTCACCGGCCAATCCGGGGGCGGCCTTGTCAGGGTGACGCTCAACGGCAAGGGCGCCATGACGGGACTTACCATCGACGCTTCGCTGTTCAAGCCTGAAGAAAAGGAAATCGTCGAGGATTTGATCGTTGCCGCCCACACCGACGCCAAGGCCAAGGTCGAGATATTGATGGCCGACGAGATGAAATCCGTCACCGGCGGTCTTCCCCTGCCGCCGGGATTGAAACTGCCGTTCTGATGGTGAAGCGAACGACCGGTCCTGAAATCGAGCGGCTGATCCAGCTCTTTGCCAAGCTGCCTGGATTGGGACCGCGCTCGGCGCGCCGCGCCGCGCTCAACCTCATCAAGAACCGCGAGAAACTGCTGGTTCCCTTGGCCAGTGCCATTGCCGAGGCGCGTGACAAGGTAACGGTGTGTTCCCAGTGCGGCAACGTCGATACGGTGGACCCCTGCACCCTGTGCGGCGATCCGCGCCGGGACCGTTCCATCATTTGCGTCGTGGAAGAGGTGGGCGACCTTTGGGCCCTTGAGCGGGCTGGCGCCTGGTCCGGCCTTTACCATGTTCTGGGCGGCAGGCTCTCGGCCATCGAAGGTGTCAGGCCCGAAGATCTTTCCATTACCCAATTGATTGAACGGGCGGCCCATGAGCGCCCGCGCGAAGTGGTGCTCGCCGTTAACGCCACCGTCGAGGGCCAGACCACCGCGCACTATATCATCGAGAGGCTCAAGGGCCTGAATGTGGCCACCTCGCGGCTGGCCCACGGCGTACCCGTCGGAGGCGAGCTCGATTATCTCGATGAAGGGACCCTGACCCAGGCCATGCGGGCGAGGCGGCCTTTCTAGATTTACCAACTGTTAACCGCGTCGTGGACTGCCCACGCCCAACAGCGGGGTCCGGCCCGGCGGTTGCTCCTCTCCCATCCACAGCTGGAAACATGTTCCAGGATGGGAACGAAGGAGTAGCACATGGCCCTCGGCAGCAAATTGGCATCGGTCCTCCGCCGGATGGCATTTGACCAGAACGGTACAACGGCGGTGATTGTAGCCCTGGCCGCGGTGCCGATGTTGCTGGCTGCGGGTGTCGGCATCGACATGGTGCGCTATGCCTCGGCCCGGAGCGCCCTCCAGTCGGCCCTTGACGCAGGCGCCCTAGCGGCCGCCGCGGCGACCAATTTGTCCACCCCGGCCCGTATCGCCGCTGGTGATTCGACCTTCTCGGAGAATATCGAGGCCGCCGCGATTGGCAGCGCCACCGTGTCCCGGAGTTTCAGCATGGTGGACGGAACCGTCATGGCGGCGGCATCCTTCGAACTCCCCGTAAGCCTCATGCAGCTTGCAGGTTTCAGCGCGATGGAAGTCGAGGCTGAAACCGAAATCAACATCCCCCAGAACAAGAAGGCCGAAATAGCCCTCGTTCTCGATTATTCGGGCTCCATGAACGAAGTGCTGAGCGGCGAAGTCAAATATGTCGCCATGCGGAACGCCGCCAAGGACCTGGTGAACGGACTGGCGGACAGCAATCCGGCCAATGTCAAGTTTGGCCTGGTGCCGTTTTCGCACCATGTCTGGGTGACGCTTCCCAAGCAGTATGTGAAAGGCCAGTCCGGCGCCGGCAATTGGACCGGCTGCACCCAGGATCGCAAATATCCCCATAATGTGACCGACGCCACGCCAACCTCCGCCGTTGCCTCGAAATGGGGCCAGCCCATTGCACCCGTTCATGCCAGCAGCGGCTGCGGCGCCTATGTGCCGAACGATCTGATCGTCAAGCCCCTCACCGACGATTTCGCCGCGATCAATACCCAGCTCGACGCCATGGAGCCCTATGCCTGGACCCATATCGCGCTGGGCGCCGAATTTGGTTACCACCTGCTGTCGCCCAACGCGCCCTTCGCCGAAGGGGCAAGCTACGCCGACACAACGACCCAGAAAATCATGGTGCTGCTCACCGATGGCATGCAGACGGAACCGGCCTTCGGCCCCGGCCCCCGCACCGTGGCCCAGGGCGAAGACAATCTTGAGGAGATTTGCGCCAACGCCAAGGCCTCGGGCATCACCGTCATGAGCATCGCCTACAACATCGACGACGTTGCCACTGTGGATCGTCTGCGCAATTGCACCACGGATCCGGATAAGGATTTCTTCAGTGTGGGCGAGGGTGAAAACATCGCCGCGGCCTTCGACGCGATCAAGCAGCAGATCACCGCGCAAATCTTCATCGGGAAATGATTCTTCCACTCTCCATCACCGGCCCTGAGCCGGTGATCCAGACTGGATGGCAGGGTCAAGCCCTGCCACGGAGAGAAGTGAGTGTTATCCCCGCTCGACGAGCCGTGGCTTCGTTTCGACAGCAGCAAGGCGAGGAGCTTCCTCGAGATCCATGCTCTCGATGCGGAGGCCCCGCTTGGCGATCTTGTCGGCGGAGACGTTGAGCTTGTCTAGATCGGCGTTGGCCGCGCCGAAATGCCTCTGCAAATCGCCGACGCGCTCCTGCAGGCGTCCCACGTCTTCAAGGAGCCGCGAAACCTCGACCTGAATCAGCCCGGCTTGCTCGCGCATCGCCACGTCTTTGAAGATCGCCTGCATGGTCTGGATGAGCAGCATGAGGACGTTGGGCGAAGCGACGATGACACGAGCCCGGTGGGCCTTCTGAATGACATCCTCGAAATGCTCATAGAGGTCGGCGTAAATCGACTCCGAGGGAACGAACATGATGGCGGTCTCGTGGGTCTCGCCGGCGATCAGGTATTTCTCCGAAATGTCCTTCACATGCTTGAGCACATCGGAACGCAGGCGCGCTTGCGCCGATTTCACTTCGCCATCGCCTCGCGCCAGTTTCAGCGCATTGAAGGCTTCAAGCGGAAATTTAGCGTCGATCACCAGCCGAAGCTCCGAATCCGGCAGCTTGATCAGGCAATCGGGCCTGGTGGCGTTGGAGAGTGCGGGCTGGAAAGCATAGGCGCCGCCATGGAGCCCATCGCGGATGATGGCTTCCATGCGCCCCTGACCATAGGCGCCGCGCGCCTGCTTGTTGGCGAGAATGTCCTTGAGGCTCACCATTTCGCTTGAGAGAGCGCTGAGATTTTTCTGGGCCGCATCGATGACGGCAAGGCGCTCATAGAGTTGCGTCAATGATTGGCCGGTGCGTTCGGTCTGATCGTGGAGACCAACACCAAGGCGCTGGCCCACCTGGTCGAGGCGCGCTTCAAGGGTGCGGGTGAGATGGGCCTGGGAGCCTTGCGCCTGTTCGGCAAAACCGCGCAGATGCCCGGCCATTTCGGCCAAACGGTATTCAAGTTCCGAGGCGCGGCGCGTGGCGTCGAGAGCTTGACCGCGATGCAGGGATTGCGCCCTCCAGGCGAAGATGACCGCCGCCGTCAACAGCAAGAGAGCCGTCACAGCCAATACATCGAGAAGCGTGTACGGGTTTTGTCCGATCCGGAAAACGATCTGGTCGAGATGCATGGGGCGCGAGACTAAACTGATTCGCAGCCATTAAAGAAAGTGGCCCGTCCATGCCTGATTAGAGGCACGAACGGGCCCTTGACCCGCACGACTCGGGACGGCGACAGGAGCCGCTTAGGCCAACTCATTCACAACGCAGGGACAAATGGAGATTGGTCTTCCCACTCTTGCACCGTCGGCTCGTTGGCCGTGTGATCCCCCGCTGAGATCGACATGGAGACTGATCTTGGAACGTGGCCTCAACACGGACAGAGTGAGGCAATTTGGCGGCACGACCTGCCTTCAACGTATTTTCTGCTTCCGGCGGTAGGTCTAGCCAAGTAGCATTGGACACGTCGATGAAACCGTAACGCGAGAAAGACGTATGTGGCAAGAATTTAAGATGTTTGCCCTTAAGGGCAATGCATTCGATCTGGCGATTGGCGTGATTGTCGGCGTGGCCTTCGGCAAGATCGTCGACGGCATCGTCACGCTGCTGATCATGCCGGTGATCGGCGCAATCACCGGTGGCCTCAACTTCGACAATTACTTCCTGCCGTTGTCGGCGGAAGTGACCGCAATCAGTCTTGCCGATGCCCAGAAACAAGGCGCAGTGCTGGGCTACGGCGCTTTTATCACCCTCATCATCAATTTCCTGATCGTCGCGTTCATCCTGTTCCAGCTTGTAAAAATATCCAACCGCATGAGGAAGGCCACGCCCGCAATCCCGCCGGGACCGACGCCCACCGAAGCGCTGCTCACTGAAATCCGCGATGTGCTGAAGAAGAAACGGCCCCTGAAGCGTTAAGCAAAGTCATATGGAACTTTCGAACTGATAGTCGCCGGTGTGCGCGGATTCCAGGTTGCCGGGCTCCACTTCGTCAAGGAAAACAAGGCCCGTCAAGATTTTTGAATAGTAGGGACCAAGCTCGAAGCGGCGCTGTTGGGATTCCTTGATGTCGAGCGCGTAGTAGCCAACCTGATGATAGTAGGTCACGCGCGCGCGCACTTCCGCTTCCAGGCCTTTGTAGCCGAAACCCTCGAATATTTCGGTCAACAGGCCGACGCGATCAGCATCGACGTCCGTGAGCAGTTTTGCCACGGCGGTTGACCGCTGTGCCCATTCACGGACGGCGCGATCGTAACGCGGGTTGAACTCCCTCTCCAGCATCCAGACTCCGATGAACGCGAGGTACCGGTTCCGGGGATCGGGCCTCGCCCGCTCCACGGCGCGGTGAAATGAATTGGTGTTTGCCTCCCGCCAGTTCGCCAGCAGGGCTTCATGAAGTTCTCCCCGCTTGGAAAAATGCCAGTAGAAGCTACCGGGAGTAACGCGAAGGAGCCTCGCCAGGGGTTCTATCTTGACGCTTTCGATGCCGGATTTGATGAGTATTTTCCGCGCCGCGAGTATCCAGTCCTGCCGTGTGAGCGCCTTGCCGCGCTTGCGGTTGGCCAGTGCCATAAACGCCTCCATAGGAAATTCTTGAACAGCTAGATAACATCGGCTAACATCGGCAGCAACCATAGGGCTCCCTATGTTATGAGATCCTGTGGCAAGCCGTCGAAGCACGGAATTCAGGACAACAAACGGGAGGACAATGCAATGAAATCCATTAAACTGACGAAATTCTGTCACGCCTCGGCGGTGACGCTGGCAGCCATGGCCTTCGCTGCCGTCTTTACGGCCAACGCCCAAGCGGCGACTTGTGAGGGAGCCGAGCTGATCAAGCCCGGCAAGCTCGTCGTCGCCTATAACGGCGATATGCCCGGCACCGGCACCAAGGACGGCAAGCTCATCGGCATCGACGGTTCGATGATGAACTGGGTGGCGGAGCAGCTTGGCCTCGAGGTTGAGCCCGCCCTCATGGAATGGGCGGCCGAGATCGAGTCGGTGAAGGCCCGCCGGGTCGACATCATGCACGGCATGATGGGCTGGAACAAGCAGCGCACCGAAGTGATCGCCATCAGCGATCCCATCTATTACGCCGGCGCTTTGATGACGCAGAAGAAAGGCTCGGGCATCACCACGCTCGATCAGCTCAAGGACAAGCGCATCGCCACCATCCAGGGCTTCGGCTGGATTCCCGATCTCAAGTCCATCAATACCGATTTACAGCTTTATGACACCTCCGATGCCGCCGTCCGCGATCTGGTGGCGGGGCGCATCGATGTGCTGTTCGCCGATCCGCCGCTCATCCAGTGGGTGCAGACGCAAAATCCCGACTGGGCTCTCGAATCGGTGCCGGTGAATTTGCCCTATGACGAGAAAATCCCCAACATCACTGGCAAATACATGATTGTCTTCGGCATGAGCAAGGAAGCGCCGAAGCTGGCGGCGTGCATCAACGCGGCCATCGCCGAACTTTGGAAGACTTGCGGCAATCTGACGACGGCGTCCGCATCCGGTTTCGCCGACAAATTCTGGTTCGAGCCGCCGGCGGAGAATCCGCGGATCGGCGTCGACCGGGAGGAAGGCTGGCAGTTACCAGCACTCGGCGCTTGCCCGTCGTAACCTGAAGCCTCATCATCGCGGCGAATGAAAGTCACCGTTCGCCGCGGTGATCTCGTTTGAGGGATGGGGGAAGTGGGCGGACCGCTCCTGAAGATCGATGGGCTGTGCAAGGATTTCGGCCCCTTGCGCGTGTTGCGCGGCATCGACCTGTCGCTGAACCACGGCCAGAAAATGGCGCTGGTCGGCCCCAGCGGATCGGGCAAGACCACGCTGCTCCGCTGCATCAACCGGCTCGAAATGCCAAGCGCCGGTCACATCCAGCTTGACGGCGAACTCATCGGCGAAAAACTCGACAACAACCGTTATGTGCGGATGAGCGAGCGCGATCTGGCGCGCCAGCGCATGGAGATGGGCTTCGTCTTCCAGAATTTTTATCTGTGGCCTCACCTGACTGCTCTTGAGAACGTCGCATTAGGGCCATGGCGCGTGCGCGGGCTCGCCCGCGAGGAAGCCTTTCATCTCGCTCGCACCGTGCTCGACAAGGTGCATATGGGACACAAGGCCGATGAATATCCCGAGCGCCTGTCCGGCGGCCAGCAGCAGCGGATCGGCATCGCGCGGGCGCTTGCCCAGCAGCCGAAGCTTTTGCTCTTTGATGAACCGACCTCGGCGCTAGACCCGGAACTGGTGGGCGAGGTGTTGAATGTCATCCATGAACTGGCACAGGAAGGGCGCTCCATGGTGCTGGTCACCCATGAAATCCGCTTCGCCCGCGATGTGGCCGACGAGATCGTGTTCATGGACGATGGCGTTGTCGTCGAGCAAGGGCCACCTGCGGCAGTACTCGATCAGCCGAAAAACGAACGCACACGCCGGTTCCTCGGCCAACTCAGGACCTGAGCATGGAACCCAAGGGCGGCGGCGGCCTCGACAACATTCCCTACTATCTCAGCGTGCTCCTGCAAGGCGCCGGCATCACCGTAACACTCACCCTCGGCGCGCTCGTCATCGCCGTGGTGCTGGGTTTGGCGTTGGCGGCCTTCAAGGTCTCGCGCATTCCCCTGGCGCGGGGCTTCGTCAATATCTATGTCGAGATTTTCCGTGACATCCCGCCGCTCACCCAGTTGTTCATCATCTATTTCGGTCTCACCTACGTCGGCATCTGGCTCGATCCCATTGCAGCGGCCATCGTCGGGCTCGGGCTCAACGGTTCGGCCTATTGCGCCGAAATCTTCCGCTCGGGCTTTGCGGCGTTGCATCACGGCCAGCGCGAGGCGGCCGCTTCCATCGGCATGACGCCGGGCATGGCGATGCGCCATGTGGTATTGCCACAGGCCTTGCGCATCACCCTGCCGCCACTCGGCAACTACGGCATCGGCCTGCTCAAGGATACCGCCGTCGCCTCGGCGGTGGCAGCGCCTGAAATCCTGTTTCGCGCCCGCAACCTCGCCACCGAGACATTCGAGACACCGCTGATCTATCTGCTCGTCGCCGTTCTCTATTTCTGCCTGACCTTCCCGCTCGCCCGCCTCGTCGACCGGCTGGAGCGTAACAGGAGGTCGTGGACATGATGGCACTGGAAAATCTTGGCGCCTTCTTTGCCGTCTATGGCGGCAAGTGGGAAAGCTGGTCGGGCGAGATGTGGCGGGCGCTGATCGTGACGCTCGAAATCACCGGCGGCGCGTTCGCGCTCGGCCTCGCCATCGGCCTCATCGTCGCCATCGGGCGGCTGTCGAAGTCACCACTGCTCAGCAGGCTGTCGCTCGCCTATGTCGAGATCACCCGCGGCGTGCCGGCACTTGCCATCCTGTTTCTCATCTATTTCGGGCTGGTGCCCTTGGGGGTGGTGATCGACGCGGTGCCGGCGGCGATCATCGGCCTGGGGCTCAGCGCTGGTGGCTATATCGCCGAGATCTTCCGTGCCGGCATCGAGGCGACCCACAAGGGCCAGCGTGAGGCGGGCCTCGCCGTCGGCATGACCGGCGGCGCCATCTACCGGTACGTTATTATCCCGCAAGCCACGCGCATTGCCCTGCCGCCGCTTCTCAACACACTTATCTCGGTGTTGAAGGACAGCTCGCTCGCCTCCCTCATCTCCGCCCCGGATATCATGCTCCGTGCCAAGGACATTTCCTCCACCGAATTCCTGCCGCTTCATATTCTGCTACTGGCTGGCGTCATGTATTTCATCCTGGCGCTGCCGTTGTCCTTTGCCGTCCGCGCCCTCGAAGCCCGCATGCGCCATGGCCTCGGCGCGCGCCTGACCTGAATTGCCAACACTGGACACCCGAGTGGCTTTTTGGCTTAAACGCCGGCCATGGACATGAATCAACACTTGGCCGCCATCACCCCGCAAGCCCGCAACGAGCCTGACAGCGGCATCGTCAAGGCCGCCATGTACGGCTTCGCCAAGCCCGATGTCATTCCCTTGTGGGCGGGCGAGGGCAATGTGCCGACGCCGGAGCCATTTGCCCGTGCCGCCAGCGAAAGCCTGCTCAAGGGCGAGACTTTTTACACCTGGCAGCGCGGCATTCCGGAATTGCGCGACGCATTGGCCCGCTATCACACACGCCACTTCGGCCGGGACTTTTCCCACGAGAATTTCTTCGTCACATCGGGTGGCATGCAGGCCATCCAGACGATGATCCAGATGGTCGCGGGCGAAGGCGATGAAATCATTATTCCCACTCCCGCATGGCCCAATTACGCAGGGCCGCTCCGCCTGCAGGGCTCTCGCCCCGTGGAAGTGCCGATGGATTTCGTGAACGGGCGCTGGCGTCTCGATCTCGACCGGCTGTTCGCTGCGATCGGCCCCCGCACCCGGGCCATCTGTCTCAACTCGCCATCCAATCCCGTCGGCTGGACCGCGACTCGCGATGAGCTCATCGCCGTGCGCGACCAATGCCGCAAGCGCGGCATCTGGATTTTCGGCGATGAGGTCTATTCACGCTTCTACTATGGCGCGCGAAGCGAAACCCGCGCACCTTCCTTCCTCGACATCTGCGATGACGAGGAAATGCTGCTGCTCGCCAATACCTTTTCCAAGAATTGGGCGATGACCGGCTGGCGCGTCGGCTGGCTGCAGGCACCGAAGACCCTGGGGGCCGCCATCGAACGCATCATCCAGTACAACACCAGCGGCACGCCCGCCTTCCTGCAACGGGGCTGCGTGGCAGCACTCGACCACGGCGAGGATTTTATCGCAAGCCAAGTGGCCAAGGCACGGGCCAACCGCGACATGACAGCGAACCTTCTGGCCGCCATGCCAAGGGTGCGCTTTGAAATTCCTCCCGGAGCTTTTTACATGTTTTTCGCGGTGGATGGCATGACCGACTCGACCGCCACGACGCTCCGCATCATCGACGAGGCAGGCGTTGGCTTTGCTCCGGGCGCCACCTTTGGTCCCGGAGGCGAAGGCCATTTGCGCATGTGTTACCTGCGTGACACGGTCAAGATCGAAGAGGCGCTCCACCGATTCGGCCGCTGGTTGAAAGCGGCGCGCACCTAGACCGCCAATTCCTGAATCACCGCGTTGAGCACGCGGCGGCCAGCCGGCGTGGCTCGCAATGTGGAGCCCTTACGATCGACGAGGCCCATGGACTTCAGCCCCGCGATTTTCACGGGATCAATGGGCCGTCCGGCAAGGGCCTCGTAGCGGCCAGTGTCGATGCCTTCCGAGACGCGCAGTCCCATCAGCAGATATTCGCTGGCTTGCTCGGAGTTTGCAACGCCAACGTCCTCAACGATGCCGGTACCGCGTGTGATGACGAGATTACGCCAGGTCTCGGGGTGCTTTTCGGCGATAAGGGCGCGGCGGTTCTCGCCATCGCCCAGGCGGCTATGAGCACCGGGACCGGCGCCCGCATATTCGCCATAGCGCCAATAGAGCAGATTGTGCCGCGACTCATGGTCCGGTGCTGCATGGTTTGAAACTTCGTAAGCCGGTAGCCCCGCAGCTTCCGTTAATTCCTGCGTGACATCGTAAAGATCGGCGGCGCGATCCTCCGGCGGCACGGCAAGCGCTCCCCGCGCGTGGAGATCGGCAAAGGCCGTGCCCGGCTCGATGGTGAGCTGATAGAGCGACATATGGCCCCGCTGTTCGCCGAGTGCCTGTGTGAGCTCGGCGCGCCAGTTCGCCACCGTTTGTTTGGGCCGTGCGTAAATCAGATCGAAGGACACGCGGGGAAAAATCTTCACCGCCAGCCGGAAGGCGGCAATGGCTTCGGCGGCGGAATGCTGGCGGCCCAACGCCTGAAGATCGGCATCGTTCAAGGCCTGTACGCCGACCGAAACGCGATTGACGCCCGCCGTGCGATAGCCGCGGAAATTTTCCGCCTCGATGCTCGTGGGGTTGGCTTCGAGAGTCGTCTCAACGCCGGGCGATACACTCCACTGCCGCGAGATCGTTTCCAGCACATGGCCGACGGCTTCTGGCGGCATCAGCGACGGTGTGCCGCCGCCAAAGAAGATGCTGGTCACGGTTCTGCCCGGTGTACGTGCGGCGAACCACTCAAGCTCGGTGGCCAACGCCCGGGCAAACGCCATGGCATCGATGGGCTTGTGCCGTACGTGGGAATTGAAATCGCAGTAGGGACACTTGGCCTTGCAGAAGGGCCAATGCACATAGACGCCGAAGGCTGGTTCAGAAGATGGCATCGGCCAGCTTCCGGAATGCCCGCGCCCGGTGGGACATGGCATGTTTTTGTATGGGCTCCATCTCGCCGAACGTCATGTCGAAGCCATCGGGCACGAACATGGGGTCGTAGCCGAAGCCGAGGGTGCCGCGCGGCGGCCAGACGAGTTGGCCATCGACGCGGCCCTCGAATATTTCGTGAATGCCGTCTGGCCAGGCGATACACAGTGCACTGACGAAATGGGCATTGCGTTCCGTGGCACCCTTCGCCTGTAATTTCTCCTCGACATTGCGCATGGCCATGGCGAAATCCTTCGCAGGCCCCGCCCAGCGCGCCGAATAGACGCCGGGTTGGCCTTCCAGCGCATCGACGCAAAGGCCGGAATCGTCGGCAAGCGCGGGAAGCCCGGAACCTAACGCCGAATGCAGCGCCTTGAGCCGGGCATTGCCCACGAAACTCGCCTCCGTCTCTTCGGGCTCGGAAATGCCAAGCGATCCCGCCGATACCGCCACGATACCGTAGGGCCCAAGGAGATCGTTGATCTCCCTGAGCTTGCCCGGATTGTGGGTGGCCACGGCGAGACGCTGGCCCCCAAGCTTGCGGCTCATGCCACGGCCGCCTTCTGCATCGCCACGAGTTCGCCAATGCCCTTGCTGGCCAGCGCCAAGAGTTCCAGCAGTGCCTCCTGGGAGAAGGGCTCACCTTCAGCCGTGCCTTGAATCTCCACAATGCCACCCGCTCCAGTCATGACGAAATTGGCGTCGGTTCCCGCCGTCGAATCCTCGGCGTAGTCGAGATCGAGCACGCCCACGCCGCCGTGGATGCCGCAGGAGATCGCCGCCACATGATCCTTGAGCGGCCAGGCCTTGAACATGGAGCGAGCCTGCATCCATTTCAGGCAATCATGCAGCGCCACCCAACTTCCGGTGATCGCCGCCGTCCGGGTCCCGCCATCGGCCTGGATCAC
>JACMJT010000083.1 GCA_014380505.1 Hyphomicrobiales bacterium
CTGGGTGATGGCGGAAGTGCCCGCCGCCATGACGATCTGCGGGGTCTTGCCTTGCGTGGCGACCGGCGCGGCGGCCATGGCCAGCGGCGTCAGGCCGAAGCCAGCGATGATCGCCACCTTCTCGTTGGCGACCAGTTCCTGCGCGATGCGCTTGGTAGCGTCCGCATTGCCGCCATCGTCCTTGACGAGGATCTCGACTTTCTTGCCGCCGGCGGTATCGCCCTTCTGCGCCATATAGAGCTTGATGCCGTTTTCGACCTGGCGGCCGATGGCAGTGAACGGTCCGGTCAAAGGCAGGATCACTCCGACCTTCACATTGTTCTGGGCCTGGGCCGGTGCGGCGAACATCGCGGTCGCGAGCACGGCCATCAATACATGCTTCAGTGTCATCGACACACCTCCCATTGCGGTTCCCCATTTGGATTTGTTTCTATGGTCTCAGGGCGCGCAAGAGGATTATCTAACAGGCAAGCGAGCTTGCGCGGAAGACGGTATCGGCCCGCAGAGGGGGGACTTGTGCGATATGCGCCCGGATTGTCATGTCCCGCAATGCCAACGCCTTCATTCCACCTCGCTCATTTGCCTTTGATGGCCCTGCGCTTTTAGCGCCTCGGTGAAAGCCGCGTTCTCCGATAGGAAGCCATAGCCCCGGATGGATCGCCTCGGCACCGGTCGCCTTCGCCGCCTCGATCACCAGATAAGACTGTGCGGCCGGGCGCCGGGCCGACATGCACTGCCTCGTCAGCCATCTCATGTAGCGCGTGGAGATCGGCGTCGTAATAGATCGCGACCGTCTTGATGCCCATTTTGCGCGCGGTCTTGATGACCGGCAGGCGATCTCACACGGAGGCCACTCCTGGCGAGGGCAGTGTTGTGCGCCTTGTTTACGGCGACTTGACGCGCGCGTCTCCTTTTGCGGTTGTGAAGGTGTCAGCTTTGGATCAAACAGCAAACGGTAAATGAGGGCTGGACTATGTTGAGCCGTGAACCTTTTCTCTTCCAGCACTGACTCATGCATTAAGATGCCAAGGTGTTCGCTCATGCAAGGGACGAAGTCGTCCCAACAGACTTGCCTTATGAACGAGCCGATTAACGCATCAATGGTTTTTAATGTTCGAGGACCCGCCATGGTGAAGTTTGTCCTTAAGATCACCGCCGCCGCCATCCTAAGTTGCCTGGTGGGCGAGGCCGCTTCAGCCGAAACAGCAATTAAGCGATATAATTTGCAGAATGCCTGGCCCTCTAAGGGAAGTGGGCACAATCAATTAAAGCAAAGGGTACCGAACGAGCCGAAAAGCAAGTTCACCATGTTCAAAACAGACGGAACGCCGCTGCGGAAACGAGAACCGAGGGCGAGGACCTTGTGCTTGCCTCCTGGCGGAAGCAGGCCGAGCAAATGCTGAGCAGGCGGCAAGGTTCATTATACTCCGCTACGACTTAACACCTCGACTGAATTGGCGCTCGTGCGTTCGATGCTGAAACGGCCGGGCATGCCAGCCCCGCGCGTGTCGACCCAGCGGCAGCGGCCGCGATCCGGGCCGCCGCGTTACTCCGAACCCCTACATGTCCGTCCACGCGCCGTTGGCGGCCGAGGACTTCACGGCGGCTTCGATGAAGCGCACACCTCTGATGCCGTCCGCTGCTTGCGGGACCAGCTTGGCGAACGGCTCGGGTTCGCGGCCCTCCATCTTCGCGGCGATGAGTTCGGCGATGTCGGTGTAGAGCTGGGCGAAGGCTTCGAGATAGCCCTCCGGATGGCCGGCGGGAATGCGCGATGCCGCCTGCGAGATGGGCATCGCACCCGCGCCATTGCGGCGGATCAGCCGCGGC
>JACMJT010000084.1 GCA_014380505.1 Hyphomicrobiales bacterium
GGCAAAGGATGTCGTCGATTACTTTGACACTGAGACTGACTGGGACGCTCACGACGAGCAGCCACGCGACCTCATCCTGCCCGCAATTTCCCAATTCGCTCTTGAACTTGGGAAGGAGTGGCCGCCGCTTCATCCGGCGGGGCCGTTCGATCATGGCGCCAGCGATGATGATGTGGAGAACCAGCGGCTCGTAAGCTACGGCTTTGGCCCAACCTCCGTCTATCTGGCCTTCAGCTGGTCCATGCAGGCCGAGGCGCATGATAAGGTTCGCGCCCTGGCCATACGGCATAATCTTCTGTTCTTCAACTGCAGTAGCTGGGACTGGATCAACTCGGCCCGCAATCCTGCATGTGGCCGCGCCGGCACGATATCCGTATTCGAATCGGAAACGCCGGGATCTTCCAGCCAATGGCACGGGGTGATCCCATGGATCGAACCGGGAGATGCCGATCTCCTTACGGCGGCCGACCGCTTCGGCCCGGATTTCTATTTCAGCTGTGAGCTTAGCCCCGATCATTACATGCAGGTCTGTAATTTGGGTGAGCACTACGTCATCGAATTCAGGGATGGCTCTCCCGATCAGCATTTTCGGGCGGAGACAACATCGTTGGAAAAAATCCGCGAGTCCTTAAACCTCTTTTTCAGCGATGACCGGCGGGCGTTTCAACTGCTCGATTACCAGAGCATCCGCGTTTAACGCAGTCCGAGTCAACGGCCGTTCACACCCCATGGGGGAAGGTCGATCCGAACCGTGTAGGACCGCTCTCCGTGGCGAAGCTTCAAAAGGAAAGCGGCTCCACAGCGTTCACACAGACCTAGATGGCCGCGTCCTCCGATGGCGCCGGCAGGCCTACTGGCAATCTATCGTTGCAGAAGTTCCTCGCGGCGCTGGCCTGCCCTACGAAACGGGCATCACGCCGAGCCCTTGCGCTGGCTACCGCCCTTGAGGGCGCCGCCGTCCCAGTCAGTTGCGTGGTCTCTCAAGATTGCTGGTTAGCCGACGTCCCGGGCGGCTTCAGGAGTTCTGCGCAAACACTCGAGATTGTTCCTCCGGGAACCGCACCGATGGCAGTCTGGTGGTAGTCTGAACATATCGAAGGCGTCGGCACGCCGCTGATCTTGACAACCATCATCAGGAGTTCCACGCAATGAATCCCGTTGAAAGTCGTGAAATGAGCATCGGCGAACTTGAGACCGTGAGCGGTGGCCGCGATGGCTTGGCCGGTTATCACTTTTGCTGGTTCGGGCGCGGCGGCGCCGGATTGTATCCAAACTACATCGCTTGCGGCGACGGCGGCTCCTTAGGGGAGAGTATCCTCTCCGGCGCCATCTCCGGGGCGACCGAGGGCATGTGAGATGCGGTTGCGCGCCATGCGCGCCAACCACAAGACGCCGTGGGAGAAGGCAACCCCGTTATATCGAGCTAAAGCGATGCGTGAGGTTGCAGCGGACTTATGTCCCTTGCTGCACCGCCCTGCTCACCAACACCATCGCAGCCGGTTTCGCACCGATGCCGACCGCAAGAGCCGAAACCAGGCCTCGCTGCAGCCTCCGCGGTGGAGATGTCGAGGATGACGCCTCTCTGCGATGGCGGCGAAATTTGCGGTGAGCCATGAGGTCGGATTCGAGCGCGCCGCTCAAGAGCCGTATCACAGTTTCTAATGGCTGACGGTGCCGTGTTGGCGGCTGACGAAGCTACAGGAAGCTTAGGGCCTTCCACTCCGGCGGAGATCCTAATCGGCGCTTTTCTCGAACTCGCCGCCGCATCTCAGAACCGGCGGAGGCTGAGGGCGGCCGCGCCCACTTGCCTTCGCCCGATTCGTGTTAAGGAGCGGCTTTCGAGGATGGACTGGCGCAGTTCCGCCTGCGTTAAGGATTGTAGATGCCGGCCTTGCCCGACGCAGCCAGATGCTCCCGGGCCGGCGTCTGCAAGCCTCCGAAGAAGGAACCCGCGGGAGGTGGGCTAAGAGGCGCCGCGCGCTCTATGGTGATTTGGGCAAAACGGATAGTCTGGGAGAGCGTGTCTTCTGGCTTTTCCTGCGGTGGTATCTGCCGTCGA
>JACMJT010000011.1 GCA_014380505.1 Hyphomicrobiales bacterium
TCAGAACGACCACACCATCAATGTTGCGAGCCCCAGCAGCAAGCCCATGCTGAAGATGTCGGTGGCGGTTGTGACGAAGATGCTCGATGCGGTGGCGGGATCGGCGCCATAGCGTTTGAGCGTGAGGGGCACCAGGGCGCCGCAGATGCCGCTCACCGTGCACGAGCCAACCATCGCGAGGAACACCACCATGGCAAGCAACAGCACATTAGGCGACTGCTGCCCCGCCGCCGTGACATACATGGCCACGCCTGCGATGAGGCCGACAGGCCCGCCATTCATGGCGCCCAGCACACCCTCCTTGGTAATCAGCTTCATGCCGTCGCCGTCCCTGATCTCGCCCAGCGTGATGCCGCGCAGCGTCACGGCCAGCGCTTGGCAGCCGGTATTGCCCGACTGCCCGGCCAGCACCGGCAGGAACGCAGCCAGAATCACCACTTGATCAATCGTGCCCTGGAACAGGGCCACCACGGCGCCTGCCAGAAATGCGGTCAAAAGATTGAGCTGGAGCCATGGGTGGCGGAAGCGGAAGGCGCGCCATAAGGGCGTGGAAATGCGTTCTTCCCGTTCCACACCCACCATGCTGCCGGCCTGCGCCGTGATCTCGAATGCCTTGGCCTCGAAGAGCGTTTGGCCCCGCACCAGGCCAAGCAGTGTGCCGTCATCGGCGCACACCGGGTAAACCGGATAGTGTCGGGCCAGTGTGAGTTGCATCGCCTCCGATTGCGCCATGCCAGCGCGAAAGGCGAACACATCCCGCATCATGATGTCGGTGAGCGGCGTGGCATGGCTGTTGAATAGCAGATCGCGCATCGTCACGAGGCCAAGCAATTTCCCGGCGCCATCCACGACGTAGCCATAGGTGACCATCACGTTCTTCAGCAGCTTGCGCAAAGCTTCGATGGCCTCGCCCACGCTCATATCCGGGGCGAGCACTGACTGGGCCGGCTCCATCATGCGGCCGATGGTGTCGGGCGCGAAATTTTGATTGCGCTGCCATTGCTGCGCCAGCTCAGGTGTTGCGGCATCAAGTATGGCCTGGCGCCGTTCCGGCCCAAACGTGGCCAGAATGTCCTGAACGAAACCCTGATTAAGCCGCACCAGCGCTTCGAAGGCAACGGAGGGAGGCACGGCATCAAGCAAGCGGCCGGCTGCTTCGGGACCATGCGCCTGCAAAGTTCGCACGAGCGTGTCGAGTTCCTCCGTCGCGATACTGATGGGCGGAAGAGGGGGCAGCGTGGCAGACGGCATGGGGGCATAGTCCTTTGGAGTTGGGTGCGCGGGTTGAACGATAGCAATGGAACATGGCTCTTGATAAGAAATAATTGCTCCAGCGCACTCCTGCGGCCGCCAAACACCATTAACCAATAGTGTTGATTACCCGGCTCTATCGGTCGTGCCGGCTCATCCAGTCGATGGCGTAGGGCACGAACCATGGGTTTCCCCAATACAGCGGGTTCGAAGGCATGGGGCGGTCGAAGGCGCTCTGCCCGCCCTTTCGGCCAAGGATGCGCCACGCCAGTTTTTGTCCGAACAGGGTGCCCATGGGAACGCCGGCGAAACAATAGCCAACAGCGAAATGGATGCCCTCATGGCTGCCGATGTGCGGATAGAGGTCGAAAGTTCCGCCGCACTTGCCGGTCCACACATGGTCGAAGCGGAGATCGGAAAGCTCCGGAAAGATCCGCATGAGCCGCATGTGCAGCCGCTCGGCCATAACGCGGAGATCCTGGTTGCGCCCGCCGGTGAGGCCGCCGAAGACGATGCGCGTGGGATCGCCCGGCGCACGCCTGATCCAATCGACATTGAAATTCCAGTCGATGAACGTGCGGTCTCCCGGCAGCAACTGACGCACCCGTTCGGGGCTCATCTGTTCCGACACGGTCTGATAGGCGTCAAACGGCATCACCCGGCGCTTGAGCCAGGGAAACGCATCACCGGAATAGCCATTCGTCGCCGCGATAACCTCCCGTGCCGCAACGCGCCCCCGTGGCGTCTGCA
>JACMJT010000085.1 GCA_014380505.1 Hyphomicrobiales bacterium
CCGAAGCGGTCCGTCACCGCATCAAGGCAATGATCGAAGGCGAAGGGAGCGCCATCCTTTCGGATGACGCGATCGTCGAGCGTCTCAACGGGGACGGCATCGAGATTGCCCGGCGGACAGTTGCCAAATACCGGGAATCGCTCCGCATTCCCTCGTCGATCCAGCGCCGCCGTGAAAACCGGGCGGACCGTTGACTTAGGAACCCCCCGCGACTAGGTTCCGCGCCTCTTCGCCAGAGCGGGAGGACTCCCGGCCATCCGAGGAACTTTGCAAGTTGACGTTTGTCTGGAGAGCGCCCATTTCTAAGGCAGGGCGAAACAGGGATTTTGCCACCAACATGCAGATCAAGATCACCGGAAAGAATCTCGATATCGGTGAGGCCTTGCGCGACCATGTCGGCGAACGCCTCCTCCAGCTTCAGCAAAAATATTTCGAAGGCACGGTTCACGGCCACGTGACGATCGAAAAGCAGCGCACGGGCTTTCACACGGACTGTACGCTGCATCTGGCCACGGGGCTTGTGCTCCAGGCCCACGGTGCGGCCAGCGAGGCCCACCCGAGTTTCGAGGCCGCCGCACAGCATCTTGAAAAGCAGTTGAAACGCTACAAGCAGCGCATCAAGGATCACCACAAGACGCGCCGCCAACCGGTGCGCCAGGTCGAAGCCGCGAGCTATGTGATCAGCGCCTCGGACGAGACGGAACAGGAACCCGCCGATCTCAATCCGGTGGTGATCGCGGAAGCGGCCACCAATGTGCCGGAACTTACGGTGGGCGAGGCCGTCATGCAGCTCGATATTTCAAGCGTGCCCTTCGTCATGTTCCGCAACAGTGGCCACGGCGCGCTCAACGTCGTCTACCGGCGCCATGACGGCAATATCGGCTGGGTTGATCCCCGGCCGCCGGCATCGTGATATCAACCTGCAATCCCGCGCGAGGACGCTACCAATGCATCTCGGTGACATCATCGACGCTCAATCGGTTCTGGCCCACATCAAGGCCCAGGGCAAGAAGCAGCTCCTTCAGGAACTGTCGCAAGGCTTGGCCAAACGCGTCGGCGTCGATCATCGCATCATTTTCGAGACATTGCTGACGCGCGAAAAGCTAGGCTCCACCGGCATAGGCCAGGGGATCGCCATTCCCCACGGCAAGCTCGCAGCACTCACCCGCGTCCACGGCCTGTTTGCCAGGCTAGCAGCACCCATTGATTTCGAATCGGTCGACGGCCAGCCCGTCGATCTCGTCTTCGTGCTGCTCGCTCCCGATCATGCGGGCGCCGATCACCTGAAAGCGCTGGCCCGTATTTCGCGGATGCTGCGCGATAGTGGCGTGGTGGCCAAACTCCGCGGCACCGATACGGCGGAAGGCCTCTACGCCATTCTCACCGAGCCCCAGGCATCCTCCAACGCCGCCTGAGTATCACCACATCATCTCCCTGGGCTTGACCGACTGCTGGCGGCGCGCAATTGCGGCTGATTTATTTTTCCGTCATCCCGGCGAAAGCCGGGATCCACGGCTCCAACGGGATCAAAAATTCACAATTGTAGACCGCCGCGCGGAGAAATGGATCCCGGCTTTCGCCGGGATGACGAAATGGTGGAGAGTTTCTTCGTAAAGTTAGTGCACGCTCATTGGCAGGAGTTCGTGCTCGAAAGCGCTGCCAATCGCGGCTTCCCGCGTTCCCGAAATCGAGACCGGCATGCCGTTGGCATGGTAGAGGCAGAACAGCTTGGAATTTGGCGCGAGGCTTGTTTCCTTGCCGAGAAGCCTCGACGCTTCCTCACCCTCGATTTCGCGGATATAGGCAAGGGCGCCCCCGCCCAACTGGGCGAGATCGGTTTCGGAAACATTCAGCGTCTTTTTTACGTCTTGCGCGTTCATTGTCCTATCCTCCTATCTCTATACGGCGCACGAGGCGTTTCGGTTCCAGCCGTTCGAGGCCGATTTCCAGAATCCCATTGGAAAGTCTGGCGCCACGCACCTCCATGCCGTCAGCCAGCACAAAAGCCCGGGAAAACTGCCGCGCGGCGATGCCCTGATGCAGGAAATCGCGGCCGTCGTCGTCCTTTTGGCGGCCCCGGATCACCAACTGGTTCTCTTCCACGGTAATGTCGATTTCATCGCGGTCGAAGCCAGCGACCGCAAGCGTGATGCGCAGGCGCTCCGCCTCGCCGTCTGCCCGTGGCAGGCGTTCGATATTATAGGGAGGATAGCCGTCGCCCGATGCCTTGCTGGCCCGGTCGAGTATGCGCTCAAGGTCATCAAAGCCCAGAAGCAACGGAGACGAAAACAGAGATACACGTGTCATACATTTTGCCCTTCAAATAAGCGGCATCTGACACCACGGCCCAACTGGCACCGGGGTATCGAATAGGACTTATATGAAAATTGCCCGCTCAAGTTTCAAGGGCGCCACGCATGGGCTTGACGTACCGCCAACCATTTGATGAAGTGGTTAAAAATGCAAGCCGGATGGAACTATTAACCAGGGAGGATACCATGATCAGGCGTACACTTCTGGCCGCCGCCGCAAGCGTGGCGTTAACGGCGGTTTCGGCCCTTGCGGCCGATGACAAGCCGGCCGTGCTCTTCGACATCGGCGGCAAGTTCGACAAATCCTTCAACGAAGGCATTCATAACGGCGCTCAGAAGTTCAAGACAGAATCGGGCATAGCCTACGGCGAATTCGAAATTTCCAACGAGGCCCAGCGCGAACAGGCGCTGCGCAACTTCGCCGAACAGGGCTACAGTCCGATCATCGCGGCGGGCTTTGCCCAGGCGGCGGCGGTTGAGAAAGTCGCCAAGGAATATCCCGACCTGAAGTTCGCCATCATCGACATGGTGGTTGAACTGCCGAATGTTCAGTCGATCGTGTTCAAGGAGGATGAAGGGTCCTATCTCGTCGGCATGGCCGCCGCCATGGCGTCCAAATCCGGCAAGGTGGGTTTCATCGGCGGCATGGATATTCCGCTGATCCGCAAATTCGCCTGCGGCTATGTGCAAGGCGTCAAGGCGGCGAATGCCGATGCCACCGTGATCCAGAACATGACGGGCGACACGGGTGCCGCCTGGAACGATCCGGTGAAGGGGGGCGAACTTGCCAAGGCCCAGATCGCCCAAGGCGCCGATGTCGTCTATCACGCGGCGGGCAACACGGGTGTCGGTGTTCTCCAAGCCGCCGCCGATGGCGGAGCGCTTGGCATCGGTGTTGATTCCAACCAGAACTACCTCCATCCCGGCAAGGTGCTGACATCGATGCTGAAGCGCGTCGACCTCGCCACCTACGATGTGATGAAGACGGCGAAGGACGGCACCTTCCAGGCCGGCGTCAAGTCGTTGGGCCTCGCCGAGGATCGCGTAGGTTACGCCATGGACGACAATAACAAGGATCTCCTCACCGCCGACATGCAGGCCAAGATCGAAGAGGCCAAGGCCGGCATCATCTCAGGCACGCTCACCGTCCACAATTATATGTCCGACGAGAAGTGCCCGGTGCAGTAAGAACCTAAGTAATTCTCCTTCCCCTCGCCGGGGAAGGAGAAAATAATCTGGGCCAACATGACTCCCGCCATCGAGCTCATCGGCATCGACAAGCGCTTCGGGCCGGTCCACGCCAACAAGGACGTAACGCTCGCCATCGGCAGGGGATCGATCCACGGCATTGTCGGTGAAAACGGCGCGGGGAAATCGACCCTCATGTCGATCCTCTTTGGCTTCTACGCCGCCGACGAGGGTGACATCCTCGTCGATGGCAGGCCCGTGAAGATAAAATCCTCCGCCGATGCGATCACCATCGGCATCGGCATGGTGCATCAGCACTTCATGCTGGTTGATCCCTTCACCGTCCTCGAAAACGTCGTGCTCGGCGCGGAGGGCGGCGTGCTGATCGGCCCAGCGCTTGCGAGAGCCCGCGCCGAACTCGAGCGCCTCGCCAGCGGTTATGAACTCAATGTCGATCCCGATGCGGTGGTGGGCTCGCTGCCCGTCGGGCTGCAGCAGCGCGTGGAGATTTTGAAAGCCCTGTTCAGCGGCGCGCAGGTGCTCATCCTCGATGAGCCCACGGGGGTGCTGACCCCGGGCGAGGCCGACCATCTGTTCCGCATCCTTGGGCAGTTGAAGGAGCAGGGCAAGACGGTCATCCTCATCACCCACAAGCTGCGCGAGATTATGGCTGTGACCGACCGCGTGTCGGTGATGCGCCGGGGCGAGCTTGTCGCCACGAGGGAAACGAAGAACACCACCGTCGAAGAACTGGCCGAGCTGATGGTGGGACGCCGTGTATTGCTGCGCGTCAAGAAGGGACGGGCAAAACCCGGCAAGACCATTCTCAGCGTCGCGAACCTGACGGTGAAGGACCAGCACGGCGTGGCCCGCGTCAACGACGTCTCGTTCAGCGTGCGCGAAGGCGAGATCGTCGGCATCGCCGGTGTGTCCGGCAACGGCCAGTCGGAACTGCTCGAGGCGATTGCGGGCATACAAAAGCCGGCCTCGGGCCGCATACTGCTCAAGGGCTATGACCTTAGTGCCGCCAGCGATCCGGCTGAAGCGCGAAGGCGCGGTGTCGCGCATGTGCCCGAGGATCGCCAGCATCGCGGCCTCGTCACGTCGTTCGATGCATCCGAGTCCGCCATCCTCGGCTGGCACCACGATCCTGCACTTGGACAAGGCTACCGTCTCGATCGGGGCGCCGTCATTGCCCGTTGCAAGGCCGGGATGGAGGAGTTCGACGTGCGCCCCGCCGATCCACTCCTCGTCTCGGCGAAATTCTCCGGCGGCAATCAGCAGAAAATCATCCTGGCGCGCGAGATCGGACGCGATCCCAAGCTCCTGATCGTCGGCCAGCCGACGCGTGGCGTTGATATCGGCGCCGTCGAGTTCATTCACCGGCGCCTCATCGAGTTGCGCGACCAGGGCAAGGCCATCATTCTCGTCTCCGTAGAACTCGATGAAATCCGCTCGCTCTCCGACCGCATTCTCGTGATGTTTGATGGCCGCATCGTGGGCGAGCGCGATGTCTCTACCGGTGAACGCGAGCTGGGCTGCCTGATGGCTGGCGTAATCCAAGAGGCAGCGTAGTGGCCTCGGTACGCGACGAACTGCCGGCCTGGGTCGATGTGGGCGTGATCCCGCTGCTCAATCTCGCCGTGGCCCTGATCATCGCCGGACTTGTTGTAATGGTCATCGGCGAAAGTCCATGGGAAGCTTTGGGCATCATGTTAAATGGCGCGGTGGGAAGTCTAAAGGGCTGGGGCTATCTGCTCTACTACGCCACCAACTTCACCTTTACCGGGCTGGCCGTGGCCATCGCCTTTCATGCGGGTCTCTTTAACATTGGCGGCGAGGGACAGGTCTATATCGCAGGCCTGGGGGCGGGCGTCGTCGGCCTCGGGTTAGGCTTTCTACCTTGGCAACTCGCCCTGCCGCTGGCCGTTCTCGCCTGCATGGCGTTCGGCGCGGCCTGGGCTTTTATCCCCGCCTATCTCCAGGCAAAGCGCGGCAGCCACATCGTCATCACCACCATCATGTTCAATTACATTGCCGCAAGCGCGATGGTCTATATCATCATTAATGTGTTCCGGCCCGCGGGCCGCATGGCCGTCGAAAGCCGCGAGATCACCAACGCCGTCATGCCGGGCTTCCGCCAGATCGGCCTGTGGCTCGGCGTGAAGCTGCCCAACACGCCGCTTAATGTCACCCTGTTCCTGGCGGTCATTGCCGCCTGGGCCCTGTGGTATCTCCTGTGGCGGACGAGACTTGGTTATGAAATCCGCGCCGTCGGCGCCAACGTTGATGCTGCGGTCTATGCGGGCATCAAACCAAGCCGCATCATCATTATCGCCATGCTGATCTCAGGCGGGCTGGCGGGACTGATGGCCGTCAATGAAATACTTGGCGTGCAGCATCGCCTTGTCCTTGAATTCGCCGGTGGGGCCGGCTTCGTCGGGATCGCGGTTGCATTGATGGGCCGGTCCCATCCGGCGGGCGTGGTCCTATCCGCCATGCTCTTCGGGCTGCTCTATCAGGGCGGCACCGAACTTTCCTTTGCCAAGCCCGCCATCACCCGCGACATGATCGTGGTGATCCAGGGCCTCGTCATCCTGTTCATGGGAGCCCTCGAACAGGCCTTCCGGCCGTGGCTCGTGCCGCTGTTTGTCAAACAGGAAGCTTGAGCGATGGAAACGCTGGGCCTTCTCCCTGAAATCCTCGCCTCCTCCATCAGGCTTTCCGTACCTCTGATCTTCGCTTGTCTAGCCGGCTTGTGGTCGGAGCGCTCCGGCATTGTCGATATCGGCCTCGAAGGCAAGCTGATCGCCGGAGCTTTTGCCGCCGCGGCGGCAGCGCATGCCTTCCACTCGCCTTGGGCCGGAATGTTCTTTGCGCTGATCATCTCGATGTTGATGGCGTTGATCCACGGCTATGCCTCCATCAGCCAGCGCGGCAACCAGGTGATTTCGGGCGTGGCCATCAACATGCTCGCCGCGGGCCTCGCCCTGGTGCTCGGCAATACCTGGTTCGGCGAAGGCGGGCAAACGCCGCCGCTGCAACCGAATGAGCGCTTCATGCCGTTACTATTTCCGGGTTCTGGGGCTCTCCGGGACGTGCCCATAATCGGTTGGATATCCACAATCGTCGCGGGCCATTCACTGCTGGCCTATGGGGCCTTCGCGGCTGTTCCGCTCACCGCCTGGGCGCTGGCTCGCACACGCTTCGGCCTCAGGCTGCGCGCGGTGGGCGAAAATCCCCATGCCGTCGATACCGCGGGTATTTCAGTCGCCTGGCTCCGCTACCGCGCCGTGATCATAACTGGCCTCCTCTGCGGCCTTGGCGGGACCTATCTGGCGATTTCGCAATCGGCAGGATTCATCAAGGACATGTCGGCGGGCAAAGGCTTCATCGCACTAGCCGCCCTGATTTTCGCCAACTGGCGTCCGTTCCGGGCGCTTGGCGCCTGCCTGCTGTTCGGGTTCCTCGACGCCGCCGCGATACGCCTCCAGGGCGCCGACGTGGGTGGCTTCACCATTCCGGTCCAGGCGGTGCAGGCCTTGCCCTATGTGCTGACCGTGATCCTGCTCGCGGGCTTTATCGGCAAGTCCATCCCGCCCAGAGCCAGCGGCATCCCCTATGTGAAGGATCGGTGATGGCCCTTCAGTCGGACCGCTTGAGCACGGCCTGCAGAACGTTGCGCACGCCGATGGAGCCGACGAAACGGTCGTCATCGTCGAAGAGCGCCACGGGGGCGGTGTCGGCATTGTGCATGGCGAGCATCACGACCTTGAGCGAAGTGCCGGGCCGCGCCCAATAAACGGGACGGGTGCCTTCTGCGATGGGGTTCTCGACTTCGGTGCAGGGGACCCAGGTCGCTTTCCTCTTGTCGCGTTCGGCATCGACCACCTTACCGCTCTTGTTGAGTTTGAAGCGTGTCGTCTTTCGTTTGTCGAGCCACACCCAGCCTGCGCCAGCTTTCTCAAGCTCATGGAGGGATTTCATGACATTCCACGCGGTGAGTACGCTCAGCGGATTCACATTAGCGATGAATTCCCGGACGTAGTCATTGGCGGGGCGGAGCACGATATCTTCCGGCGGACCGGACTGCACGATGCGGCCGCCTTCCATGATGGTGATGCGGTTGCCGATCTTGAGGGCCTCCTCGAGATCGTGGCTGACGAATATGATGGTCTTCTTCAACGTCTTCTGCAGCTGCAGCAACTCATCCTGCAGTTTGGTGCGGATCAGGGGATCGAGCGCCGAGAAGGGCTCGTCCATGAGGAGGATCGGCGCTTCGGTGGCAAAGGCGCGGGCCAGTCCCACGCGCTGCTGCATGCCGCCGGAAAGCTCATGGGCATATTTGCCGGCCCACTGATCAAGCCCCACAAGCTTGAGCTGTTTGTCCACGCGCTCTTTCCGTTCGGCATCGGGAACGCCGGCGAGTTCGAGGCCGAAGCCCACGTTTTCGGCAACCGTGCGCCATGGCAGCAGGGCGAATTGCTGAAACACCATGGCGACCTGGCGCTGGCGCACCCGGCGCAAGGTAGCTTCGTTGCAGGTGACGACGTCAACCATTTGTCCGCCGTCATTCACCAGCACTTGGCCGCGCGTCACCTTGTTGAGGCCGTTGACGGCCCGCAGTAGCGTCGACTTGCCGGAACCTGAAAGGCCCATCAGCACCGAAATCTCGCCTTCCTTCACCACCAGACTGGCGCCCGCGGCACCCAGCACCGATCCGGTCTTGGCCAGAATGTCAGAACGGCTTTGGCCCGCGTCGAGCATGGCAAGTGCTTGGGGCGCACTTTTTCCGAAAATGATATCGACGTTATTGAACTCGACCGCGACGCTCATTTCTTGTCACTCGATTTCATGGCAAGGGCGCGGTCGAGCAGGATGGCGAGGATTACAATGGCAAGCCCCGCTTCGATGCCGAGCGGAATATTGCGGTTGGCCAGCGCCTTGTTGACCGGATTGCCGAGACTGGGGGCGCCGATAAGGGTGGCGAACACCACCATGGAGAGCGACAGCATGATGCACTGGGTGAGGCCCGCCATGATCGATGGCAGTGCGGCAGGCAACTCAACCTTCCACAAGAGTTGCCGCTTGGTGGCGCCAAAGCTTTCGCCCGCCTCCAGCATTGGCTTCGGGATCGAGGTAAGGCCCAGATAAGTCATGCGCACCGGTGCGGGCATGGCAAAGATAATGGTGACGATGAGCGCCGGTGCGGCGCCGAGGCCGAAAAGAATGAGAATGGGTATAAG
>JACMJT010000086.1 GCA_014380505.1 Hyphomicrobiales bacterium
TGTGTGGGAGCACAGCTACTACATCGACTATCGCAACGCCCGGCCCAAATACCTGGAAGCCTTCATCGACAATCTGGTGAATTGGGAACACGTTGAGTCCATGCACGCCAGCGCGTGATGTGATCGATAAACTATGAGCTCACGGGGATGGCCATGCCGTCCCCGTTTTATTTCCCGCGGAGGTGCTGTGGCGCTTGTTCCCATTTTCGACGGTCATAACGATCTCCTCCTGCGCTTGTGGCTGAAGCAATCGGAAACGGCGGTTGCCGATTTCATCGCGGGCGATGGCAAGGGCCACATGGACCTGCCGCGCATGGTGAAAGGCGGATTCGCAGGCGGCCTGTTCGCGATTTTCGTTCCGCATCCCGATGATCCCGATCTCGACGGCGATGCGTTGAACCCGCCACCGTCGGGCGAGGTCTCCACTTCGGCGGCGGTGCAGCCGGCACTTGCCATGGCGTCGCTGCTCATCCGTATTGAGCGAGAGATACCGCAGCGTTTCAGAATTTGCCGGACGGCGGCCGATATAAGGAGCAGCATCGCCGAGGGTGCCATCGCCGCCGTGATGCACATCGAAGGGGCGGAGTGCATCGACGGCAAGTTCAAGTCGCTCGATGTTCTACACGCAAGCGGTTTGCGCTCGGTTGGCCCGGTGTGGAGCAGGCCCAATCAATTCGGCCACGGCGTTCCGTTTCGCTTTCCCTCCTCGCCCGACACTGGGCCCGGTTTGACGGAGGCGGGCAAGGACCTGATCCGTGTGTGCAACGAACTCCGCATCGTGATTGATCTGTCCCATCTCAATGAGAAGGGCTTTTGGGATGTGGAAAAACTGAGCAAGGCGCCGCTGATCGCCACCCACTCGAACGCACACGCCATCTGCGCCTCCTCGCGCAATCTCACCGACGACCAGATCAAGGCCATCGGTTCTTCCGGCGGCATGATCGGGCTTAACTTCGCCAACGGCTTTCTGAGGCCCGATGGATCGTGGCGAAACGATACGGGACTTGATGTGATGCTGCGCCATCTCGATCATCTCATCGCGCTCGCTGGCGCCGATCATGTGGGCCTCGGCTCCGACTTCGACGGCGCTCGCATTCCCGCTGTCATGGGGAATGTAGCCGGGCTGCCGGTGCTTACGGACGCCATGGCGGCACATGGGTATGACGCTGCCACCATCGCCAAGTTGTGCCGGGATAACTGGATAGCGGCGCTGGACCGGACGTGGGGAAATTAATGCGTGTCTCTCATATCTCTCCATGGCAGGGCTTGATCCTGCCATTCAGTCTGGATCACCGGCTCGGAGGCCGGTGATGGAGAGAGTTGAGTGGGTTCAATCGCCCATTTGCTCCAAAATGACGAGTTTGCTTTATGTTTATTAGTAATGCTAATAATCTCCCATGAAACTCTCGGACTGGTTGGCTAATAGCCAAATTTCACAATCGGATTTCGCGCGAAACCTTGGGATCACCCAGGGGCGGGTATCGCAGCTTGCGGCGGGCGCTCAGCCGTCGCTTGAGCTTGCCATGAGGATTGCCGCGGCTACCGGCCAAAGGGTCAAGCCCGAGGATTTCAAGGACATCGACATGACGGAAACATCGAAGCTGGATGCGGTCGAGGACGCCATCAAGGCGATTGCCAGGGGCGAACTCGTCGTGGTGGTGGACGACGATGACCGCGAGAATGAAGGCGATCTTATTGGCGCCGCCGCCAAGATCACGCCGGAGCAGATGGCGTTTATCGTGCGGCATACCGCGGGCATCGTCTGCACGCCGATCACGGCGGAAGATGCCAGGCGCCTCAAGCTCGATCCCATGGTGGCGCTCAACGATGCGCCCATGGGTACTGCCTTCACCGTATCGATCGATTACAAGGAAGGTCTCACCACCGGCATTTCCGCCAAGGAGCGCTGCGCCACGGCGCATGCGTTGGCCAACCCAAATGTGCAGGCCGGAGATTTCGTGCGGCCGGGGCATATCTTCCCTCTGGTGGCCAAATCGGGCGGCGTGCTGATGCGCTCGGGGCATACGGAAGCAGCGGTCGATCTGGTCAGGCTCGCGGGGCTTCATCCCGCAGGCGTCATCTGCGAACTGGTCAACGACGATGGTTCGGTGAAACGTGGACCGCAGGTTTTAGCCTTCGCGCGCGAGCATGGCTTCAAGATCATCTCGGTCGCCGATCTCATCGCCCACCGCCAGAAGCGCGAGCGGCTGGTCGAACAGACGGGGCAGTTCGACGTTGCCACTGTGATCGGCACGGCGCGGGGTTTTTCCTATGTGACGCCATTTGATGCGGTGGAGCAACTGGCGCTGGTTTATGGCGACATTTCCGGCGGCAAGAACATCCCCGTGCGCCTGCACCGGGAAAATGTTCTGGAAGACGTGTTCGGCAATCGCGGCACGCTGGATGCGGTGTTTGATATTTTCAAGCGCGAGGGCAAGGGTGTGCTGGTCTATCTGCAGGAAGGACCGGCGGGCGTTCCGGCGAGCCAGCTTTCGGGCGAGAGATCGGCCAGTGCCGAAGCGCGGGCGCAGACCTGGCTGGATATCGGCCTTGGCGCACAAATCCTGCGCGATCTCAATGTGCGTTCGATCCGGCTCATCTCCTCGAGCAACCGGCATTACGTGGGCCTTTCGGGTTTCGGAATCGAGATTGCGGAGACGATAAAACTGGGGGAGTAGCGCAGTGAATTTGATTACGCTAACAAAACACGATGCCCACCTTGCGCCCCACGTATTATCCCCTTCCGCTGATCGGCTGGCGCGAGCGGGTGGTTTTGCCAAAACTGGGGTTGGGACCGCTGATCGCGAAGGTTGACACGGGGGCGCGTTCTGCTGCGCTTCACGCGGAAGACATCACCATCCGGGGCAGCCATGTCAGGTTTGCCATTCCGAACAATGGCCGGAAGCATCACTATGAATTGCCGATCAAGGGGCGGCGGCGGGTGAAGAGCACCAGCGGACACAGCGAAATGCGCGCCGTGGTGGAAACCGAGATCGCCATAGGCCTGGTCAAATTCACCGCTGATATCACGCTGACTGATCGCGCCGACATGGGGGTTCCCATGCTGCTGGGGCGGGCCACCATTCGCGGAAAATTCATCGTTCACCCCGGGAGCTCATTTCTCATTTCGCGCACCAAACGGAAACTCAAATGAAAATTGCCTTGCTCACGCGCAATCCCAAACTCTTTTCCCATCAGCGGCTGATGGAAACGGTCATTGCGCGGGGCCATGAGATTGTGCCGGTTGATTATCTGCGCTGCTATATGAA
>JACMJT010000087.1 GCA_014380505.1 Hyphomicrobiales bacterium
CTGGGCCTTGTAGCCATCACCCATGTATGGGCCCCACTTTGCAAGCGCCGCGAAAGTGTTCACGTATTCCGGATCGGTCAGCTTGGCCGAACCATCGATCAGCTTCTTGCGGCCTTCCTCGCCTTTCCAGTAGTTGGGCCCGATGTTCTGGAAGCCCATGGTGGCAGCTTCCCATTGGTCATTGGTGCCGAGGACAAGCGGAACATATTTGCCGTCTTTCTTGATAGCTTCGAGAACGGCGAGAAATTCCTCTTCGGTCTTGGGTTCCGTGAGCTTCAACTCGGCGAAGATATCCTTGTTATAGATAAAGCCGTGAATAACCGAAGCCATCGGCACGCAGAAGGTGGTCTTGCCATCATCTGTCGTCCAGGCGCTCTTGGCCACGTCCGAAAAACCCGCCATGCTTGGCAGATCGTTCAGGCTTGCAAGTTGGCCCTTGTTGAAGAGCTCAAGCGAAGCATCGAAGGGGCGGCAGGTGATGATGTCCCCGGCGGTGCCGCCTTCAAGGCGGGCATTCAAGGCTGCGTTGTATTCCTTGGGTGCGGTCGGTGTGAACTCGACCGTGATATCCGGGTGCTTTGCCTGGAAGGCAGGAATGATCTTCTCCTTCCAGATCGTGGCGTCATCGTTGCGCCAGCTCTCGATGGTGAGTTTGCCGGCCGATGCGGCGCCGGCAAATGCGGTGATGGCAACGGCCGTGAGCAGCATGGTCTTCAGTCCAGTCTTTAACATGGGTTTCTCCCTTTCCTCTATTTGACGTTACCTCAAAACTTAGCGTGTCGCGGCCAGCCGTGAAAGGGCCAGCCGCAAATTACCTCTGCTTTCACGGAGCAACCGTTGCGCAGTGTCAAGTGACCCCGCGCCGGCACTGATCAGGACAGCAGGCTTTACTTCGCCCTTGGTAATCTCAAGTGCGATGGCAGCGTCTTTCTCGCTTACATTGGCAATCCGCGAAACAATGCCTCCGGCACGGGCCTTGAGCTTGATATTGCCGGCCTGCACATTGATCATCATGCCATCGTACACCGCCCCAAGCTTGATATGGACGAGCGTGGATAGAAAGTTGAGGGCGGCTTTCTGCGCTGTGCCAGCACCCATGCGTGTCGATCCGGTGATAATCTCGGGACCAGAATCGAGAAGTATTTCGATGTCGGCTGCGGCAGCCAGAGCGGAGTTCGGGTTATTGACGACGGCAATGACCTTTGCGCCGAGTTCCCTGGCCCGCTTGGCGACGGCAATTGTGTAAGGTGTGGAGCCAGACGCCGCGATGGCAATCAGCGCATCACCAGCCTTGCAGGCCGAAGCAGCACGGTTGCCTTCAATGGCATCATCCTCTGCATCAGCAAGAGTTTCGAACATGGCCGCGCGGCCGCCGGCAATGAGATAGTCTATTTTGTCTTCATCCATTCCGAAGGTTGCGGGCAACTCTGAACCATCCTGCACGCCAATGCGGATTGAAGTTCCTGCACCCGCATAGAACAGGCGGCCACCTTCGGCCAAACAGGCAGCAACAACGTTAGCCGCTTTCGAAATTTGTGGAATGGCAGCCGTGACGGCTGCAATGGCGCGCTCCTGTCCACCGGCAAATGCCGCCAGAATCTCAGCATCGCTCCACGTGTCGATGCCTGCCGATTCCGGTAAATTATTCTCAGTTTTTCGCAAGGATACTCCCATAAATGTGACAATACCAAATAAATACCACTTGTCTAGCGGAAAGTATTAACTATTAAATACTCGGGAAATTTGCTGAAATTTTGATATTTATTAACAAAACTCTTCACATTTGGTATTGTTTTGGTATTGTAGTGCCATGAAGCAAACCAACGCGTATTTTCTCGGGATTGATGGCGGCGGGAGCCGTTGCCGGGCCCGCATCCGGGACGCTGCGGGGCGCATGCTGGGTGAAGCGATTGGCGGCTCCTCCAATATCTATCAGGATTTTGATGGTGCGCTGGCCAACATTATCGCAACTGCCGC
>JACMJT010000088.1 GCA_014380505.1 Hyphomicrobiales bacterium
GGATTTCCCGTTCGAGCTGCTTAAGGGCGTCCCCGAGTTTCGCCATTTCCTGCTGGCCCTCATCGTTGAGTTCGGCCTGGCCCTTGGAGAACAGCACTTCCGACTGGAACACAAAGCGGTCGCCCACCACCAGGATGTCGGAACGTTGCGAAAGAATTTGGCGGAGACGCCCGAAGAATTCCGAGCGGTAGCGTGTCAGTTCCTGCACCCTTTGGGCAAGCGCGGAATTGAGCCTTTTGCCGAGATCGGCGATCTGGGCGTCGGACGCCACGTTGCGCTGCTCGGAATCGGTGAGCAACTGATTGAGCTGCGCCAGTTGCCTGCGCATGGCGGCGATCTGCTGGTTCAGAAGCTCGACCTTGGCGAGCGCATCCTCGGAAATGGTTTTCTCCCGGTCGAGTGCCGTCTCAAGGCCGCTCAGGGCTGAGCCGGCCGAACTGTCCTCGGCATTTTCCGCCTCCAGCATGGCGGCGAAATTGGCGCTCTTGGTTTTCTCTGCCGTGATATCGTCCTGAAGGGCTATCAGCAGGGAATCCGCATCCGCCTTGGCGGATTTTTCAAGCGCCAGAAGCTGGGTGAGTTCGGCGATCTGCGAGCGAAGTTGCCCCAAGGCTGAATCCTGGCCTGAGATTTCCCGCGCCAGCAAAAATTGCGCCACCATGAAGACCGAGAGCAGGAACGTGATGACCAGCAACAGTTGCGCCATGGCGTCGACAAAGCCCGGCCAATAGGGCGACTCATGCTGGCGGCGGCGCGACAGGGCATTTGCCATGGGGTTACTCCTCGTCGACGCGGGCGCGAGCCGAACCCCGCTGCGGCGGGCCCGAGGCGCGGATCAGGAGGCGCTGAATTTCATTCTGCTGCACCTGCTGGGTTTGCGTCCATTGCCGCACCATCTTCTGTTCCTCGCGCATTTGCGTGACGAGGCCGGCCACCGCTTCGGCCAGTTGCTCCATGGATTCAGGTGCGGGCGCCTTGGACTGCTCCATTGCTCCCGACAATTTTTCGATGCTCCGCTGCAGCGACTGGAGATCGAGGCCGATGAAGGGCGGCATGGCGGGCTGGGGCGCGCCGTCGCCCGCGGCGATGTCGGTGATCGTCGACAGCCAGTCTTCGAGATCGTTGTAGAAGCGGTTCTGGGCCTGCGAGGCCTTGAGATCGAGGAAGCCCAGGATCAGCGATCCGGCAAGGCCGAACATCGAGGCCGAGAATGACAGACCCATGCCCGTGAGCGGGCCCTTGAGCCCCTCCTTCAGGCCTTCGAACACGGTGCTCGACTGGCCCGAGGTGACATCAAGCGCGTTGATGGCGCTGCCGATGGAGGTGACCGTTTCGAGGAGGCCCCAGAACGTGCCGAGAAGGCCAAGGAAGATGAGGAGGCTCACGAGATAACGCGACATATCGCGCGATTCATCAAGGCGCGACGCCAGGGAATCGAGGAGTGAGCGCATCGACATGGGGGAGAGCACCATGCTCTGCCGGTTGCGCAAGAGCGACGCCATGGGGCCGAGAAGCCTGGGCTGGCGCATCATATCGGCATCCGCTTCCGAGTCGCGGAAACTGTTGATCCAGCGCACTTCCGGAAACAGCCGCCACACCATGCGGTAGGAGTGGAACATGCCGAGCACCAGCGCGCCGATGATCACCCCGTTGAGGCCCGCATTGGCCATGAAGGCGGCTGTCAGCCCCGGCAGCAGCACCAGCACGAGGATGGTGACAGCCAGGGTGAAGACCATCATGTGGACGAGATAGACCCGTGGCGGTTCGAGGGAGGTTGTTACTGTCGGCTCGGCCATGTCCACCCTGCTCTTGCCGGAACGCTTGCGGTTCATGGCGGCAAATCTAGACCATTGCGTGGCGGAACGGGAGGGGGTGAGTTGCGAGAGACAGAAACCGTGCGATCTAGCGGGCGTTAAAGCCACCCGCCTAATTGGCATCGTGCTTTATCCTTTTAAGCACGAGGGCTAGGTGATCTCGCAAGGCGTCACCCCTCTTGGTGAGACGGACGCGCTTGTTGCGACTGTCAAGTGGGTCGGTTTCAGAGAAGACAAGATCATGACCCACGTGACCAAGGCGGGCGAAATCGCCCTTCTTGGTCAGCATCATGACGTGTCTGCTGCACGCTGAATTGGAAAGACCAAGGCGCCTCTCTAACTCTGTCTTCTTTATCCCTGGCTCATTGGCAACCGTAAGGAATACGAGAATCGTGGGTAGGTGCATGGCACCGTCGTAGACACCGAACAACTCAAGCGCCTTCGCCAAATAGGTAAGTGTTGCCTTGTCCGACATTGTCCACTGACTTCTAGCTTTTTTATACCCTCAGCAAAAATGGAATCGCTGTCAAAGCCGAACAAGGTCTCCAGTTCCCCATCATCCAATCCCGTCATTCCAGCGAAAGCTGGAATCCCGCTTTGAATGACGTCACATTTTTCGTAGGAAGGCACCATGCTTGAAAAGCATCCTGCCGTCTACATCATGGCAAGCCGCCATCGAGGTACGCTCTATGTCGGCGTTACCAGCGCGTTGTGGTCGCGCGTTTGCGATCACAAAATGATACGACGCCGGGTTTCACGTCGCGGTATGGCGTGAAGTTACTGGTATGGTACGAACATCATCAATCAATGGCGGCGGCTATCCGGCGCGAGAAACAAATAAAGGCTTGGAAACGGGACTGGAAATTTGTGCTTGTCGAGGGAATGAATCCGGAATGGCGCGATCTGCAAGATAGCATCGATGTCACGGCAACGCTGGTTAAAGCGGGACCCCAGCTTTTCGCTGGGGTGACGGAAAAGGAAGGAGGCGTCGAAAGCCTCACATCGCCTTGTTGATCTCTTCCGTCATCTTCTTGGCGTCGCCGAAGAGCATCATGGTGTTGTCGCGCCAGAAGAGGGAGTTGTCGATGCCGGCATAGCCCGACGACATGCCGCGCTTGATGAACATCACCGTGTTGGCCTTCCACACCTCGAGCACCGGCATGCCGTAGATGGGGGACGCAGGATCTTCCTTGGCGGCGGGGTTGGTGACATCGTTGGCGCCGATGACGAAGGCGACATCGGCTTGCGCGAATTCGGAGTTGATGTCCTCGAGCTCGAACACTTCATCATAGGAAACATTCGCTTCGGCCAGCAACACGTTCATATGTCCCGGCATTCTCCCGGCGACTGGGTGGATGGCATATTTGACCCGCACCCCCTCTTTCTTGAGCAGATCGCCCATTTCGCGCAGCGTGTGCTGGGCTTGGGCCACCGCCATGCCGTAGCCGGGGACGATGA
>JACMJT010000012.1 GCA_014380505.1 Hyphomicrobiales bacterium
CAAAGAAAAACCTCTCGCCGGCCGCGACCTGTTCGGGCGTGCCTTCGACGGCGCCGGTCAGGTTTTTGGAATGAATCCAGGCCGCGATATTGGCGATCTGCGCGGCAGGAAGGCCAGCGAAAGGCGGCATGCCGCGCGGCGTTCCACCGGTTATGATCGCCGCAATCTGGGCGGTATCCATTTTGCGCAAGGATGCGGAGCCCACCAGCGATGGCGCGCGATCGCCCCCGGCGGCATTCTGGCCGTGACAGGTGGCGCAGGTTGAATTGATCAGCTGAAGCGCGCTGGCTTCTTCGGCGGCAGAGAGGGGGGCAGCGGCGCGCGGCGCATTCTGCGCGATGGCGTGTATCCAGGCCGCGGACCCCAGTCCGGCCACGATGATCCCCGCGACGATCAGTGTCTTCATTCTGGAGGCGTCCATAAACCTGCTCACTTTCACATGCAAAAACGAAGGCCGGTACTTGCCGCGATCCAGACCTAAAGCACGAGTTCCGACACGTCGCGATAATTTCCCAGTTTTCCTTTTACGAAGCTATTGAACGCGATCGAGTGGCGCTGTTGGGCCGATGTGTTCTGCTCGACCAGATGGGTCAGGCGCGAAGAGAACAAAATTATGTCGTCCTGCTTCGGAATTATCCGGTTTATCGGCGTGTTATAGATGTTGCGCTTCTCCGCGGGCGGAGCCAAGTCTAGCTGCTGGTAGCTGACGTGGCGGGTGAATATCATGCTCGCCGTCGGCGAAGGCAGCTCACAATAATACAGCGAGCCCGACAGCACCGAGTTGGAATGCGAATGGCCGTGCATGCCGACATGGGAATTGCAGGTCAGCGACCATGACTGGGTGACATACAGCTTCTGCGGAATGCACATCACGTCGCGCGCGTAAATATCGAGCACATCCTGCACGGCGTCCTTGATGCTTCGGAGTTCCGGCTCCTCGAAAATGTAGAGATTCTCCGAAATCAGGTTTTCCATATTATTGACCATCTTCAGATTCTTGATGAAGGCGATCTGCTCAGGCGTGATGGTTCCGGCGATGTTCGCACGGAAATAGGGCTCGATAAAAAGCGGATAGACCTCGTGAGAAACAATCGGCATGTCTTCCAATCCCTTTTCGCCCTCCGTTCCGGCGGCGATACTTCTAGCTTAAAAAATGGCGCGCAGGCATGCGTTCTGTGGATGCTCTAGAGGTTCAGGCGGGGGGCGGCGCGGGAGGACCAATGCCCTGTAGGCCCTCGACGCGATAATGGGCCAACGCCTTTTCGTCGATGTTCAATCCCAGGCCCGCAAATAGCGGCACGCGGCACTCGCCATTTTCAAACTTGAACGGTTGTTCGCCGTAAAGCAGCGGCAGGTAGGGCCTGCAATAGTCTTCGGGCAGCCAGGGCGGATTCAAAACGGCTATTTCCAGATATACCGAACCCATCGCGGCCGCGAGTTGCAGGCGGCCAGCCCAGGCCAATCCCGCTATCCCGTGCGGCGCGGTCTTGAGGCCCCAGGCTTCGGCCAGCACGCCTACCTTTCTCGCGGTCCAGATCCCCGCTATCAGCCGCAGTTCGGGTTGGAGAATTTCGTATGTGCCGTGAATCAGGCACTGCTTGAAAGGCTCCAGCCCGTGATAGCCTTCGCCGCCCGCGATGATGATCCCGCTTTCGCGGCGCAGGCGCGCAGGCCCTTCATAGTCATTACGCGCCAGCGGCTCTTCGAGCCAATAGCAACCCGCCTTTTCCAGCGCATGCGCTGCCGCCAGAGCTTGGTCGTAGCTCCAAAGACCGTTGGGTGAGCGGTCGGCGGTGCGATCGACCATGACCCGGAAGTCCGGCCCGCCGACGGAAAGGATTTCCGCGCAAGCGTCGGCGTCCACTTGAGAGTTACGCCGGAATACCTGGATCTTCATCGCCCTGAAGCCGGCCGCCCTCAGGATTTTGGCCTGTTCGGCCTGCTGTTTTGGCGTGATGGTCTCCTGGCCGTTTGTTCCAGGCCAGACATAGGTGACATACACCGGCTGGTTGAGCGCGCTGCCTCCCAGAAGGCGGGCCACCGGCTGGTCTGCGATTTTGCCGATCGCGTCCCACATGGCCTCTTCGATTCCCCCCCACCGAATAAGACCGTTCTTCAGATGGGTTTCGATTTCGAAAAGATCGCGGCCTACCAGCACAGGTTGGGCGGCGGAAATCTGTTGCGCCGTGGAGCCGAGAAACGAATAGCCCCTTACGCCGCTTACTGTTTCCACACATGTAACATTGGTACGGCCGGGCGGTCCGCCCGTTCGGGTGGGAGGCGCAGAGCCGGTTAAAGGCACCAGTACGTCAAAAGTTGTCACGCTTTTGATTGCAATCTTCCCAGCCTCGCCTTTTAGCTTTTTGAGGGGTGCGGCCATCGCAGTCTGGGCCGCTGACGAGCCCGCACCCAGCAATACGCCGCTGGCTGAAAGGGCTGCCATCACGCGACGGCGATCCGTCTTATCAATGATCACGAGTTCCCTCAGCCTCGAAGCGCTACGGCAGGATGCTAAATGGCGCGTACCAGAACGTTAAAGCAGTGTCCCATCCCGGTCTCTCATACACTGAGAGGCAGGATTCAGGACCTGCGTTCCACTTTGTAAGAAAAGGAATCATCGATTGACTTCAGGGTGTAGGTCCACAGGACACCAGGCGTGATGGCTACCTTGGTCCCGATCCGCAAAGCCGCTTTGCGCCCTGATTCGAGGTTTACCTGACGCCAGATCTGGCCATTGTCCAAGGTTACGACAAATGCGCCGCGATTGTCGTATTGCACGCGCGCAAGCGTCGAGACCGTGACCGGCGTAGTATTACCGAGGAAGCTGGATCGGGGCTTTGGCGCGAGTGCTGCTTTTGGCAACTGGATGTTCGCCGATGCAGACGCGGGCAAGGGTTCGGTGGGCACAAGTCGCTGCTGATAATCTGGGGCAGGCGGCAGCCCCAGCTTGGCGCGCATGGGCTGTTTGGCCCCGTATGTGCATTCCAGCCAGGTGCGATCATCCTGAAGTGCCTGACAGCGCTGCATGGCCGCCCAAACGTCATCGCGTGTATCAGCAAGCGCTGGCTGGAACAGTAGAGGGTAAACCATCGCAACCCAACAAATGCGTTTTTTCATTCCTGCACCGCCAAAGACGCGATCGGAAACTACCAAATTATCTTTGATAAAACAGGTTTGCCGCGGAAGAATAGGGAGCCCCACAAAGGGCGAATTGCGCCAGCGCAGCAAAATCTTCGCGCCCGATCTTGCCATCGGCCTAAAGCAGCCAGCGGGACAAATGGCCACGCCAACTCTCACTGTATGAGAGATCCATATAGGCGTCCGCATTGACATCGGCAGGGTGGGCAAGAACGGTTCCAAGCGCACGGCAAGGCACGCCCAACGAAGGACGTTGGTGAATGGCAATGAAGTACAATCGAAGGCGCTTCCTTGCCGGATCGACCGCAACCATTCTGGGTACGGGACACTTGCCCGCTCGATCGGCCACAATCGACGATATTCCCATCATTGATTGTCACATCCACCTGTTCGATGCCAACCGACCCCAGGGAGCGCCCTACAAGGGTGGACGCTCCTTTGCCGGCGGCGTCGCTTTGCCGTCCATGTATGCAAATATTGCCAAGCCTTTGGGAATCGTGGGCGTCATCCAAGTGGATGCAAGTCCTTGGGTCGAGGACAATCTCTGGGTATTGCAAACCATTCAGCAAGAACCGCTCATGGTCGGCACCATCGGCAATTTGAGACCCGAGAAGCCAGAGTTCGGCGAGTATCTTGCCCGGTATGCAAAGAATCCGCTCTTTCGTGGCATTCGGTATGGAAATCTGTGGGGCTATGACCTGCCAGGACAGGTGGATAATCCGCAATTCATAGACGGGTTAAAGCTCCTCGCGCAACACGATTTGGTGCTGGAAACCGCAAACCAGAATATTGCCCTGTTGCAGGCCGCTGTCCGCGTGAATGACAAAGTGCCCGGCTTGCGGATTGTTCTGGACCATCTCCCCGCTTTTGACCCGGCACCGGAGAACGTCACCCAATATCAAGCGGTGCTGAAAGAGATTTCACAGCGCAAAAATATCTGGACCAAATTGTCGGAGATCGTGCATCCCCGCCGTCCCTTAACCACGCCTCCCTTTGTCGTTCGTGGCCTGGCTGCGCACCGCGATCGTCTGGATATGTTGATGAACTATTTCGGAGAAAATCGCGTTGTGTTTGGCAGCGATTGGCCAAACGCCGTCGGCATTTCGGAAGTGCCGGATACGGTTGGTCTTGTTCGTGAATATTTTTCCGGAAAGAGCCGGGCGGCGGCCGAGAAGTTCTTCTGGAAGAACTCCGTTGCTGTCTACAAGTGGATCAAGCGGACTCCGGAGCAGCCGAGTCTGCCCTAGCGTTGTTGCGCGGTTTTTGCGATCCGGCCGGAACTCTCACAATGTGAGAGCGGAAGTCGCCAATTTCTTGACAGTTTTTTACCCACTCGGCACCGTCGACCACAAGATTGAGGCCTGACCATTCGATGCAGGCC
>JACMJT010000089.1 GCA_014380505.1 Hyphomicrobiales bacterium
CATCGCGCGCTCGATCGCCGTGTGGTTACGCTCGCAGGGACACGTTACCGCGGCCCGAACGAGGTCGCCGGTATCGTATCGAATGAGCGGCATGGCAAAATTATAGAGGGGCGTCACGACTGATCGGCCCCACTCGCCCGGGCGCGCAGGTTTGCCGTTCCGATCCAAAATCTCGACGCGGCAAAGTTCCGATTGCACATGCATCACCTTGCCTATCGGGCAGTCACTGGCGATCAGGCCGCACTCTGCATTGGAATAGAGGTCAATGCAGGAACACCCGAGATGCTCGGTGCATTGGCGGCGAATTTCGCCGGTCAGCGGTTCTCCCGCCGTGAGAATGGCAAGAATCTGCGGTGTCGCGCCGGGGTTCCGCGCAACATGCCGGGCGATAGCCAATGCGTTGGAGGGAAAGGTGTTGAGGTAAACCTGGCCTAACCCGCGCAACCAATCGACTTGGCTGGCGATGGGTGTAAAGACGGTCATGGATTGAATGGTTCCCGGCGTCCCGCCGGCAAACCACTCCGCCACCCAGGGAATTTTTTTGCGATCCAAAGGTTCCGGGCGGGACCGTGACAACGTCACATCGAACGTGCGGATCATGGCAAAATCCCGCCGCGGATCGAGCTTGAAGGCCCGGTAGTGACGGTAATGGGCGGCGTTCTGGCCCGCCTCGGAAAGCACTGAGCGGTAAAACGCCATGGGTTTGCCGGTGGAACCGGATGAAACATACCGCGCCGCATTGCCGTGCGAGGCGGGGAGTTTGGTTGGTCGGAAAGCGTGGGGGTTTTTGCGCAGTTCCGCCGCCGTCAAGATCGGGAGCTTCGCCCAACCCTCCGGATTGAAACTGCCGTCAGCGTCCAGGACCGGCGCCAACCTGCCGCGGTAGAACGGCACATGCTCAGCCACGAACGGCAGCAGGTCCTTGAGGACATTGTTCTGGAAACGAACAAGGTTTTCCGCAGAATAGCTGTCCGTTCGCAACAGCGCTTCATAAAACTGCTGGACTGTGCCAGTTTCAGCCGAAGTGCCGGGATTGGTCATTTGAAATACATGGATGAAAATAGGGCCACCCGCAATCGCCTTCGATCCGGCACGCCGTGTGTTCTATTCGGTATCGAGAGCCCGTTTGCGGCCGACTATCTGGACACGCTGGCGCGGCTGGAGATCGAGGTCGCCGCCGGAGTTCTGACCAATCCGCCACAATGGTCGTTGCGCGGCATACCCGCCGTGTTGCATCCGGAGGAGATCTCCAATCTGTTGCTGGAATTGAGCGTTGTGCTGTGCCCACTCACGCCAAAGCAACGGGAAGCTTCGCACCAGCGCGCGCTGTCTTTGGGATTTATGCGCTTCGCTTCGACGGTCGACCCCACGGCCATAGTTCCCGATGGCATATATGCGGGGCAAGGGCTGTTCATCAACGCCAATGCGACATTGGGAGCCGAAGCCGAACTCGACGATTTCGTGACCGTCAATCGCGCCGCCTCCGTCGGACACCATACGGTGCTCGAAGCGTTCGCAACCATTGGCCCGGGCGCCACGCTTGCCTCCCAATGCCGGATCGGCAAGCGCGTGATGATCGGGGCTGGCGCCGTAGTGGCGCCATCGGTGAGGATTGGGGACGATGCAACGGTGGCCGCAGGTGCTGTGGTTTTTCGCGATGTTGAGGCGGGGGCGACCGTCGTCGGCAATCCGGCGCGCATGGCCAGGCCGGGAAATGAACTGGTGGAGCAGAGGGGGATCGAACCCCTGACCTCGGCATTGCGAACGCCGCGCTCTCCCAACTGAGCTACTGCCCCAAGCCTTGGAGGAAGCGGTTTTTAGAGACGGCACGGCCACGCGTCAAGCTTGCTTGCGGCGCACGGCGGCTCTACATGTGGCGCCAATCTTCAGACGGGCAGCGCTATGGTCAATCCCTTCCTCGATATTATTCTCGTGATCCTCGATATCTATTTCTGGATCATAATTGCCACGGTGATCATGAGCTGGCTTATCGCCTTCAATGTGATCAACGGCTCCAACCCGTATGTGCGCCAGGTGGGCTACGCCTTGCGCCGCCTGACCGAACCACTGCTCGGGCCTATCCGGCGAATCTTGCCCGACCTTGGCGGCATCGATATTTCGCCAATTGTGCTGCTGCTTGCGCTTTATTTCTTAAGACGTCTCCTCATCTGGATCTTCGGTTACGGCTTTTCGCTGTGATATCGCCGCTCTTCGAAAATGCAAACAGAATTGGACTGAGAGATGGCGAAGATCATTGACGGAAAGGCCTATGCCGAGGGCTTGCGAAGCCGCATTGCCAAGGCGGTTGCCGAGCTAAAGGCCAAGCATGGGCTGACGCCGGGACTGGCCGTCGTGCTGGTGGGCGAGGATCCGGCCTCCAAGGTCTATGTCGCCAACAAGGCGAAGCAGACCGTCGAAGTCGGCATGAACTCCTGGGAGCACAAGCTACCCGCTTCCACACCGGAGGCCGATCTTCTGGCGCTTATCGACAGGCTCAACGGCGATCCCGCCTGCCATGGCATCCTGGTGCAACTGCCGC
>JACMJT010000090.1 GCA_014380505.1 Hyphomicrobiales bacterium
GCGGTGCCTTGCAGGCAGATTGAAATCGTTGAAGCGGCCCATCCGGTTCCCGATGATGCGGGTACCACTGGGGCGCGGCGGATGCTGGCCATGATGAAGGGGCTCACCAAGGATGATCTCGTCATTGCGCTGATCTCCGGCGGCGGCTCGGCCTTGCTCAGTCTTCCGGCGGAGGGGATTTCTGTCGAAGAGAAGCGCGCTGTTAATCGCGCTCTGCTCAAGAGCGGTGCGCCGATTTCGGAAATGAATTGCGTGCGCAAGCATCTTTCGGCCATCAAGGGCGGCAGGCTTGCGGCCACGGCGCACCCCGCACGGGTGGTGAGCCTGGTGATTTCCGATGTGCCGGGCGATGATCTCGCCGCCGTTGGTTCCGGACCCACGGTGGCTGATCCCACCACCTTCGCGCAGGCCCGCGCCATCATTGCAAAATACAAAATCGATGCGCCTCCTGCTGTCATCCGCCATCTCGATCAGGCGGTTGATGAAACTCCGAAGCCCGGCGATCCGCGGCTCGCAGGCGTTGAAACAAAGCTCATCGCTTCGCCGCAGAAATCGCTTGAAGCTGCGGCGGCCATCGCGCGCAAGGCGGGCATCACGCCGCTTATTCTGGGCGATTCCATTGAAGGCGAGGCGCGCGAGGTTGGCTTTGTCATGGCGGGTATTGCCTTGCAGGCCAGCCGTTTTGGGCAGCCCTTGCCAGCACCTTGCGTGCTGATTTCGGGTGGCGAGACCACAGTTACGGTGCGGGGCAATGGAGCCGGGGGGCGCAATGTTGAATTTCTCTTGGCGCTTGCGCTGAAGCTTGACGGGGCCGAAAAGATCACGGCGCTTGCGGCTGATACGGACGGGGTTGATGGCGCGTGTGAGGTGGCGGGGGCCTTCATTACGCCAGACACGCTTTCGCGGGGCTGGGCCATGGGGATTGATCCCTGGGCCTCGCTTGCCAATAATGACGGGCATGGGTTTTTTGAAAAGCTGGGTGACCAGATCATCACAGGGCCGACGCTTACCAACGTCAATGATTTTCGCGCCGTGTACATAGGATAGGATCAGACATGACCAACCGCACCTATTATGCGCCTCAAGGCGGATTGCCGCCGCAAACCGCATTGCTCACGGACCGGGCCGTGTTCACGGAAGCCTATGCGGTGATCCCCAAGGGAGTGCTGCGCGATATCACGGTGAGCTACTTTCCTTTCTGGGAGAAAACGCGGGCCTGGGTGTTGTCGCGGCCGCTGTCGGGATTTGCCGAAACATTTTCGCAATACATCATGGACGTGAAGCCGGAAGGCGGCAGCGACAAGCCGGAACCTGATCCACACGCGGAAGGCGTGTTGTTTGTTGTGGAAGGCGAATTGAGTCTGACGATTGCTGGCAAATCCCATGTGATGCAGCCCGGCGGCTATGCCTATATTCCACCGGGGGCGAAGTGGAGTGTGAGGAACAGGAGCGCAAAGCCGGTCAAGTTCCACTGGATCCGCAAGGCTTATGATTTTGTGGAAGGGCTCGATGTTCCGGAGGCCTTCGCGGTGAATGAAAAGGATATTGCGCCCATTCCGATGCCTGATACCAATGGCGTGTGGGCGACAACGCGCTTTGTCAGTCCGGATGACCTGCGCCATGACATGCATGTGACTATCGTCACCTTCCAGCCGGGCGGCGTCATTCCCTTTGCCGAAACCCATGTGATGGAGCATGGGCTTTATGTGCTGGAGGGCAAGGCGGTTTACCGGCTCAACCAGGATTGGGTTGAGGTGGAGGCAGGCGATTACATGTGGCTTCGCGCCTTTTGTCCGCAGGCCTGCTACGCGGGCGGGCCGGGGCCGTTCCGCTATCTTCTTTACAAGGACGTGAACCGCCACATGAAGCTCGGCGGCAAATGAAAATCGAGACGCTGACAAAGGCAGGCTTTGCGCCTTTCGGCGAAGTCATTGAAATTGATGGCGCGCAGCATTTTTCCATTAACCAGGGATTCGCCGAGCGCTTCAATGATCTGGCCGCGGTTGATGCCGAGGCGGTCAATATCAGCATCGTCGTGGCAAACCCGCGGCCTAAGCCCGTTGCGATCAGGCTGATGGAGCGGCACCCGCTGGGCAGCCAGATTTTTTATCCGCTGCAGGACAGGCCATGGCTGGTTGTGGTATGCGGCGATCCAAAAGACCGCACAAGCTTCCAAGCCTTTTCGGCCACGGGCCGCCAGGGCATCAA
>JACMJT010000091.1 GCA_014380505.1 Hyphomicrobiales bacterium
CCTCAATGACCGCACATCGGTTGAAGCGGGCGAGCCCATCGGGGTCAACGTCGAGCGTGACGAGATCGTGTTCTTTGCGCTGCTCTATTGGCCGGTGCGGGACGACGCCGCCGTTCCCTCCGCCGATGCCCTGGCGCGGATCGACGCCTATATGAAGAACGGCGGCACCATCTTCTTCGATCTTCGCGAGAACGGCACGGATGCCCTGACCGGCAACACCTCCGCCGCGGCGGAATCCCTCCGCCGCATGCTGGCCAAGCTCGATATTCCAGCGCTTGAGCCCGTGCCGGCCGAACATGTGCTGACCAAGGCTTTCTATCTCATGCAAACCTTTCCCGGCCGCTACGATCAGGGTGCGTTGTGGGTCGAGCGCGCCGATACGCAAGGCACCTCCGCCGGAAATGCCGATGGCGTGAGCTCGATCATCATCGGCTCCAATGATTATGCCGGGGCCTGGGCTATGGACCCCAACGGCGAGCCGCTCTATGCCGTCATTCCCGGCACCAATCGCCAGCGCGAGATGGCCTTCCGCGCCGGCATTAATATCGTGATGTATGCCTTGACCGGCAACTACAAGGCCGATCAGGTCCACGTGCCGGCCCTCCTGGAAAGGCTCGGCCAATGATGGGCTGGGATATTTCCGTAAATCCGTTTTTCTCCTTGCCCATTCTCGCCATCGCTGGAGTTACCGGCCTGGTGTTCATAGCGCTTTCAGCGTGGACTCTGTCGCGGGGCTGGTGGCTGCGCGGGATTGCCCTTGCGCTTTTGTTCGCGGCCCTTCTCAATCCCTCGCTCCGCAAGGAGGAACGCGAAACCCTCACCGACATCGCCGTCGCCGTCATCGACCGTAGCCTTAGCCAGAACGTCGGAGAACGCACGAAGCAAACAGCCGAAGCCGAGCGTGCCCTCAAGGAGCAAGCCACCCGCCTCGGCAACACCGAACTCCGCATCGTCGAAGTGCGCTCCGGCATCACCTCGGGCGATGATGGCACGCGCGCCTTTGAAGCCCTCAGCCGGGCCCTTGCCGATATTCCACCCGAACGCTTCGCCGGCGTTGTCATGGTGACCGACGGCCAGATTCACGATGCGCCCGCGGATGCGGCGAAGCTGGCGATCGGCGGTCCGGTCCACGGCCTCATCACCGGCAGCAAGACCGAGCGCGACCGCCGTATCGTCATCGATCAGGCGCCGCGCTTCGGCATCGTCGGCAAGGAACAATTGATCCGTTTCCACGTCGAGGAGGCGAATGGTGAAGGCGCTGCTGTCGACGTGAGCATCGCGTCCGGCAAGAACGATCCGATCGTCATGACGGTGACACCCGGTGTCGCGGTCGAAGTCCAGCTCACCATCGGCCACGGCGGCCAGAATATTACTGAAATCAGCGTGGCTCCGCTTCAAGGTGAAATTTCCAGCGCCAACAACCGGGCCATCGCCGTCATCGAGGGCATCCGCGATCGCCTGCGCGTTCTGCTGGTGTCGGGCCAGCCCCATGCGGGTGAGCGCGCCTGGCGCAATCTGCTCAAGGCCGATGCCGCGGTCGATCTCGTGCATTTCACCATCCTCCGCCCGCCCGAGAAGCAGGACGGCACGCCGATCAACGAATTGGCCCTCATCGCCTTCCCGACGCGCGAACTCTTCGTCGACAAGCTCAGCGAATTCGATCTGGTGATTTTCGACCGCTACCGCCGCCAGACCATGCTGCCGGAAGACTATCTCTACAACGTCGCCCAGTATGTGCGGGGCGGCGGCGCGGTGCTCATCGCCTCCGGCCCCGATTTCGTAGGCCTGGAAGGCCTCTACGACACGCCGCTGGCCGAAGTGATCCCGGCACCTCCAACGGGCGAAGTGCTGGAAGGCGCCTTCCGCCCGAAGATCACCGATGAGGGCCGCAAGCATCCGGTGACGCGCGATCTGCCTGGAGGTGCGGGCGATAGCCCAAGCTGGGGCCGCTGGTTCCGCATGCTGGGCACCGCGTCCGGCCGTGGCACGGCTGTGATGTCGGGAAGGGATGACCGTCCGCTTCTGGTACTCGCGCGCGAAGGCGAAGGCCGCGTCGCCCAGATGCTGTCGGACCAGGGCTGGCTGTGGGCGCGGGGCTTCGATGGCGGCGGCCCCCAGACGGAATTGCTCCGCCGCATGGCCCACTGGCTGATGGAGGAGCCTGACCTCGAAGAAGAGGCCCTCAGCGCCGTCCAGCAGGGCAATCAATTGGTGGTCGAGCGCCAAACCATGGCGGCCAAGGCAAATGATGTGACGGTGACATTCCCGTCCGGAAAAACCGGAACAGTCACACTTTCACAAACCTCGCCCGGCCTCTGGCGGGGCAAGCTCGAAGTCAGCGAAGCGGGTCTCCACCGCCTGAATGACGGCAGCCTCGCCGCCGTCGCCGCCGCCGGAAGTGCGGATGCCCGTGAAGCCGCCGATATTCTGGCGACAGACAAGATTCTCGCACCCACCGCCCAGGCGACCGGCGGCGGCATCGCCTGGCTCGCCGACGGCATGCCGCGTCTCGTCAAGGTAAACGAAGGCCGGCAGATGGCGGGCTCCGGCTGGCTCGGCCTCAAGGCCAACAACGCCTACCGCGTGATCTCCGTGGCTGAACTGCCGCTCTTTGCCACCCTCTTAAGTCTGAGCGCCCTGCTCCTCGCCATCTGCGCCATGTGGTACCGCGAAGGCCGCTGACGCCGGCTGGCCGTCATGCCGACGAAAGCGATGCGGCGGCAACACCAATCCCGCAACCCCTTGAAGCGCGCCCAGCACGATTTCCAGATACAGCATGCGGCCAGGATCGGCCGGCCCCGGCATAATCAGCAGACCGTCCGGCAGTTTCTTGAATCCCACGCGCGCATAATACGGCTCATCGCCGACAAGAATCGCCAGCCGATGCCCTTGCGTCTTCGCCCGCGCTAATCCCTCCCCCATGAGCGCGAGGCCGATGCCAAGATTCTGCCGTTCCGGATGCACTGCCAGCGGCCCAAGCAAAAGCGCCGGTGTGCCGTCAGCACCAATCCGCAACGGCCAGAAGCTGATCGCCCCTGCGATTCCCAATTGATCGTCGCGGATCAGCAGCGAAAGGCCATCGGCCGCATGGCTTCCCTCGCGCAATCTGTAGGAGGTCTTGGTGCGGCGGCCGATTCCGAAACTGAGATCGAGCAGATGTTCGATTTCAGGCTGGTCTTCGGGCCGGGTGTCGCTGATGACAAATTGTCCGCTCATGGGCTCTTCTCGCAAAGGTCTTTGCAGGGCACCCAGGCCCCGAAAACGCAAGACAGTTGACGGAATTCGGAAAAGCCGGGCAGGTTCAGACGGGTGCAGGTGCGCCGATGCTAGGCGGTCGTCGCAAGCTGATGATGGCGGGCGAGATCATGATGCGCGCCATTACAAGCAGGAACAATGAACGTCAAGTGCGCAGTCTTGCGCCGCTCCGCTCAAGCTTGTTAAGTCCGCCACCATGCCGCATGCCGTCACCATACGTCCCGTCGTCACCAGGAAAGACCGCAAGGCGTTTCTCGACGTTCCCTTCGACATCTATCGCAACGATCCCAACTGGGTGGCACCGCTCTATGTTGAACGCTTCGAACACTTAAACCCAAAAAAGAATCCGTATTTTCAGCACGCCGATGCCCAATTGGTCCTCGCTGAACAAAATGGCAAGCCCGTAGGCCGCATCTCCGCCCAGATCGATCGGTTGCGCCTTGAACGTTACAATGATGCGACGGGGCAGTTCGGTTTCCTCGAAGCGCCCGACGATCCCGCGGTTTTCCAAGGCCTTTTCGATGCAGCAAGCCGCTGGCTCCGCGAGCGCGGCATGGCGCGCGTGCAAGGGCCGTTCAACTTCTCGATCAACGACGAACTGGGTCTCCTCATCGATGGCTTTGATACCCCGCCCAACATGATGATGGCCCACGCCATGCCCTACTATCGCCGCCGCGTCGAAGAGCTGGGCTTCGCCAAGGCCAAGGACATGATCGCCTATGATTACGACGCCACCGTCGAACTTCCACGGTCCATGCGCTCGATCTACGAGAGAGCGGTTGCCTCATCGGAGATCACCATCCGGCCCTTCGACAAGAAGCACCTGGCCCGCGATCTCGCCATCGTCATGTCGATCTTCAATGACGCATGGTCCGAAAACTGGGGTTTCATGCCGTTCACCCGGGAAGAGATCGAAGCCCTTGGCAACAATCTCAAGAAGCTCGTCGCCAGCGAATATATCGCCATTGCCGACTGGCGGGGCGAACCCGCGGCCATGGCGGTGAGCCTGCCCGATCTCAACGGCTGGATCGCCGGATTGAACGGCAGGCTTTTGCCCTTTGGCTGGGCCAAACTCGCCTGGCGTTTTCTGGCAAGGCCGCCCGCCTCTGTCCGCTTGCCGCTAATGGGCGTGCGCAAGGTCTATCACAACACGATCACAGGTTCCGCCCTGGCGCTCAGCGTCATTGACACCGTGCGCCGCTATCATCTTTCGCGCGGCACCAAACGCGCCGAGCTGTCGTGGATCCTCGAAGACAACATGCCCATGCGCCGCATCATCGAGGCAATCGGCGGCAAGCCCTACAAGACCTACCGCATTTACGAGAAAACCCTGCCGTGACCCTGCGCTGGAACGCCATCATCCTCGCGGCCGGGCGGGGCCCAAACGATCCCATGGCCAAGGCCTATGGCGTCGCCAACAAATGCGCGATCCCCGTTGGCGGAACACCCATGCTGGCCCGCGTGGCAAAGGCCCTGCGGGAGTCGGGAGAGGTCACCTCCACGCTCGTCTCGATCGAGAACCGTGGCCTTGCCACCGCAATTCTGGGTGAGGACGCCGCCGCCATCCCGTCCGCCGGCAGCGCGCCGGCCTCCGTCATCGCCGCCATCGAGCAGGGAGCGCTCACCTACCCCATCCTCATCACCACCGCCGACCATGCGCTGTTGACGCCCGCCATGGTCCGGCATTTTTGTCAGTCTACGGAGCAATCGGGCGCCGATTTCACCGTGGGGCTGGCCACTGCTGAAACGGTCCTCCAGGCTTACCCGCAAACCATCCGCACCTTCTTTCGCCTGGGCAAAAGCCGCCTTTCGGCTTGCAACCTTTTCGCGCTTCGCAACGAGCGCGGCCTCAAGCTCCTCGCCCGCTGGCAGTATCTCGAACCGGTGCGCAAGAAGCCTTGGCGCCTTGTCGCCGCTTTCGGCGTCGAGCCGTTGCTGCGCTTTATCGCCGGCACGCTCGATCTCGACACGGCGCTTGCCATCGTCTCGCGCAAGCTTGGTCTTCAGGTGAGCCCCGTTTTCATGCCCTTCGCCGAAGCCGCCATCGATGTCGATAAACCCGCCGACAAGGAATTGGTGGAAGAAATCCTGAAAAAGCGTTCTTGAGCTAAATAACTTCGTCATCCCGGCGAAAGCCGGGACCCACCGCTCAGCTTGCAGGAACCGTGATTTTGGAACCCGTCACACGGAAACATGGATCCCGGCCTTCGCCGGGATGACAGAAACTAAAGGTGAAGATGTCGATTCTACTCCCACTCCGCCGCAAGCTGCCGCGCCTGTTGCAGGTCGACGGGGAAATCGACCTCGCACCAGCGGATGCCATTGATGGCGATGGTGGTAACGTCGATGGTCTTGGCGAGGCTTCCCACCGCCGAAGGAAAC
>JACMJT010000092.1 GCA_014380505.1 Hyphomicrobiales bacterium
ACATGCGCCAGAGGCGTGAGCTTGCCGAGGATGCCGGCGTTCGCCACCAGAACATCAAGCTTCTTCCAGCGCTCGAAAATAGCAGCGCCAAGGCGATCGAGGGCATCGAAATCCTTCATGTCGGCGGGCACCAGCGTTGCCGTGCCGCCCAGCTTCCCGATCTCATCGTCCAGCTCTTCCAGTCCGCCCTGGGTTCGAGCCAGGGCCACGACATGGGCGCCTTCTTTTGCGAGAGCCAGTGCGGCGGCGCGGCCAATTCCCCGCGACGCGCCGGTCACCACGGCGACGCGGTTCGCCAGCAGCCCGGCCATGGTGTTCAGCCCGCCTCGGCCAGAAGCGAAAGCTGCTGCTTGCCCCGCTCGCCGGTCAAATCCGTGAGCGGGGTTGGATAATCGCCGGTGAAGCAATGATCGGTGAATTGCGGCCGGCGCGGATCGCGGCGCTCATGGCCCATCGCCTTGTAAAGGCCATCGACGGAGAGGAAGCCCAGCGACGTGACGCCGATAAACTCACGCATCTGATCAAGTGTATGGGTGGCGGCAAGCAGCGATTTCTGTTCCGGCGTGTCGATGCCGTAGAAATCCGGATGCGCTATCGGCGGGCTGGAGATCCGCATGTGAACTTTCTTGGCGCCGGCCTCATACATCATCTGCACGATTTTCACCGAGGAGGTGCCGCGCACGATTGAATCGTCGATCAGCACCACATGCTTGCCCGCCACCACGGCGCGGTTGGCATTGTGCTTTAGCTTGACGCCAAGCGAGCGGATGGTCTGCGTCGGCTCGATGAAGGTGCGTCCCACGTAGTGATTGCGGATGATGCCGAGTTCGAACGGGATTCCCGTCTGCTGTGCAAAGCCCAGTGCCGCCGGAACGCCGGAGTCGGGGATTGGCACGACGACATCGGCCTCCACCGGCGATTCAATCGCCAGCTGCCGGCCCATGGCCTTGCGCACTTCATAGATCGAGCGGCCGCCGAGCATGGAGTCGGGCCGCGAGAAATAAACATATTCGAAGATGCAGGGCCGTGCCTGCTGTTTGGGGAAGGGGCGATGCGATTCAACACCGCTCTCGGAGATCACCACCACTTCGCCGTTGTCGATTTCACGGATGAACTTGGCGCCGATGATGTCGAGGGCGCAGGTTTCCGAACACAGGATATAAGCGCCGTTCAATTCGCCGAGAATGAGCGGGCGGATTCCCAATGGATCCCGGGCGCCGATCAACTTCCTGTTGGTGAGCGCCACCAGCGAATAGGCGCCTTCCAGCGCTCGCAACGCATCGATGTAGCGTTCGACCATGCGGGCTTTCTGCGACTTGGCCACGAGATGCAAAATCACTTCGGTGTCCGATGTCGATTGGCAGATGCACCCCTGGGCGATGAGCTCGCGCCGCAGCGTCAGGCCGTTGGTGATGTTGCCGTTGTGGGCGACGGCGAGGCCCCCCACCGCCAGTTCGGCGAAAAGCGGCTGCACATTGCGCAAGATCGTCTCGCCCGTCGTCGAATAGCGCACATGACCAAGCGCCATGCTGCCCTTGAGGCGCTCGATGATCTTGCCGTTGGAAAAGTGATCGCCGACAAGGCCAAGGCGCCGCTCGGTTTGGAAGCGTTCGCCATCGAAGGAGACGATGCCCGCCGCTTCCTGGCCCCGGTGTTGCAGCGCGTGCAGCCCTAGTGCTGTGAGAGTTGCGGCATCGGGATGGCCGAAAATCCCGAAGACTCCACATTCCTCGCGCAGGCGATCGGCTTCGAGGTCGAAGTGGGTCCCGCCGGTCATTGGCTTTCCCCCTGGCCGAAACTGGGCTGGGGAGCAGTCTCGCCGGTTCCCTGAATGGCATTGTCCATGCCCTGGGTTGTGCTGTTCGAGTAGCCCGGTTCCGCCTCCGTCTTGGTGCCGGTGGCAGGTGTCTGTTCCGGATTCTTGGCGAGCGCTGTATCGGTGAGTATCTCTTCAATATCGGGCGGCATGAGGGCCAGCAGCTTTTTACCGACGGCCTTGATCAGCGGAAGGCTCTTGGCCTCTAGCACCCAATCCTCTTGTTTGTCGGCGGTCACGAGCCAGCCGTAATAAAGAAACGCGATCGTCACAAGCACCAGGCCGCGAGCGAGACCGTAGATGAAGCCGAGGCTGCGGTCGAAAGCCCCCGCCGAACTGTCCACCACGACATCGGAAATCTTGACCATGACCACCGATACGACGATCAGCACCAGCAGGAACGTGGCGCCACCGGCCGCGACCTTGGCCAGCGTGGGTTGGTCGGCATAGGGCACATTAGCCATGGTCCATTGGATCAATGGTTCGTGCATCACGGCGAAATAGGCGGCAACCGCCGCAAGGCCCCAAGCCAAAAGCGATAACACCTCGCGGGTGAAACCGCGCATCAGGGCAAGCACGCCCGATAGCAGCATGATGCCGATGAGAATAAGATCGAGAAGTTGAAATCCCATGAGCCGTTCCTCTCGCCGTAAGGCCGCACCTTATAGGCAGGTCCGCCCGGTCTTTCTAGGCGATTCGCCGCTGCCCTTTATCCTGCGAAGCACTCCACGCCACCAGATCCATAATGGTCTCGAGAGACTTGACCCTGAGACCCTTGAAAGCCGCTGGATCGGTGGCGGCCGCGATGACGGCGTCTTTGAGCCCGAGCTTTTGGGCTTCCTTAAGGCGGGCCTCGGTCTGGCTCACGGGCCGGATGGCGCCGGAGAGTGCGATCTCGCCGAAAATCGCCGTTCCAGGCGGGATGACCGTGCCGGTCAGCGACGAGAGCAGGGCTGCAGCCACGGCCAGATCGGCGGCGGGTTCGCGCACGCGCAAGCCGCCGGCCACGTTGAGATAGACGTCGTTGGCCCCAATGGTGACGCCGGCGCGGGCTTCGAGCACGGCGAGAATCATCGCAAGTCGGTTGGAATCCCAACCCACCGTAGTGCGGCGCGGGGTTCCCAGCGGCGAGGGCGCCACCAGCGCCTGCACCTCGATGAGCAGGGGGCGCGTACCCTCCATGCCAGCGAAGACGGCGGTCCCGGGTGCCGCCCGCTCCCCCGATCCCATGAACAGCCGCGACGGGTTGGTGACTTCGGCCAGGCCGCCATCGGACATTTCGAAGACACCGATCTCGTCGGTGGGGCCGAAGCGATTTTTCACCGCGCGCAGGATGCGGAACTGGTGGCCGCGGTCACCTTCGAAATAGAGCACCGTATCGACCATGTGTTCGATCACCTTGGGGCCCGCGATCTGTCCGTCCTTGGTGACATGGCCTACGAGCAGCATGGCGGTGCCCTTCTGCTTGGCAAAGCGGATCAAGGCTTCCGCACCAGCTTTTAATTGCGATACGGTGCCGGGGGCCGCCTCGATCACCGGCGACCACAGGGTCTGGATCGAATCGATCACCGCTGCCACGGGAATTGCGCCTTCGTTGAGGGTGGCCAGAATGTCCGAGACATTGGTTTCGGTGGCCAGCAGCACATCGGCATCGTCAAGGCCGAGACGCTGGGCCCGGAGCCTGACCTGGGCGATGGCTTCCTCGCCGGACACATAGATGACGCGCTGGCCCCGGCGCGCCAGGGCGGCCAGACCCTGCAGCAGCAGGGTCGATTTGCCA
>JACMJT010000093.1 GCA_014380505.1 Hyphomicrobiales bacterium
AACTAGAATTCTCTGACCACCCCGGAATAATCTTGCTGCGGCACTACAAGGGTAGAAGTAGGCTATTGAGCCACACGGGATGCAAATGAAAGAAAAGATCATCGCACGCTTAATAGAGCAGCTGGAGGCACTCTCAGCCGATTCAAAAACACAACTGGATTACTTGAGAAAGATCGGGGGGGAGGCCTTCCTATATGTTCCAGTCGACGACCTGCTGCAAGAATACGACGAAATTCTGAGGCTACTCGACAACCCAGAATTTGGGATAGAGTTTTCCAAGGAAGTAATGACTTGCCTTACTGAACTCAACAATTTGGCAGCGAATATTGATGGCCGTGTTGAACTGGGCTACTACGAAGCCTTGGAGTCAGAACCGTTTTGGCGCGAAATTCGACGCAAGGCAGCTAGATGCCGATCCCTGTTAGAGAAGCAGTCTTAATGCCTATCTCTTTTTGAATAGCATCACAACCAAGGCCAATGACGCGCAGAGGGGCTGGCTCAAATCCATCGTGAGCCAGAAGGGCTCAGATCTGCTCCTGCAGAACCTCACCTACACCTTCAACCAGGCCGGCAATCTGACGAAACGCGGCGATGGCGAACTGGGCGCAAATCCCCTCACCGAAACCATCACGCTCAGCGATGACCAAAAAATATTTATTCCTACCCCTCTTGACTCGTTCCTACCATAGGAGTATAAGCACGGAGACGGTTCTGGAAAGGAGGGGACAGTGTCGACAGCGTCTCGAAATTGCCAGAACCGGGTGCAGCGCCTGCGGGGTTGGGATCATAACGCAACCCAGCCTTCCGGGAGCTTCAGGCTAGACCCTCGGACACTACGACCCGAGCGCCTTAAATGGCTAAACAACCCCAGCGGCAAACATTGGAAACCGTGCGATCTGGGGCTCTGCAAGAGCAAACCTGAGGCAAAAACCGCTGCGTCTCGAAAGCGCAAGAGCTTGATTCCATTAAGTTCCTGCGTCAGCCGGGCTTCAGCCCATCAATACTTCCACCTTCCATCCAGCACGTGCGGGCTTGAAGCCAGGGCGGGGACATCCCCTCCACCTTCTTTCCCCCTGAGGCGCGCATCGCGGAGCGACGCGCCTCGAAGGGTCCATCATCAAAGGGCGCCGCCCTGAGATCGCCGAACTCACCAGAACGGTACTTCCGCCCCCGACAGGCGTCCCCCTGCGCGAATGGGCGCGATGGCCAGCGCCAATCCCGTGGCGTCATCGGTTTCCACGGCCACCCCGCAAACGGTTGCTGGACCCTTGGCGGGCTCAAAGCGTTCCACCGGCAGTTTGCGCAGGAACCGGTTGAGCGGCTCGGCCTTGTCCATGCCGATCACCGAATCATAGTCGCCGGACATGCCGGCATCGCTCAGATAGGCGGTGCCGCCGGGAAGGATCTGATGATCCGCCGTCGGTACATGCGTGTGGGTGCCCACGACCAGACTGGCGCGCCCGTCAACGAAATGACCCATCGCCATCTTTTCCGAAGTCGCTTCCGCGTGAAAATCGATGAGCACTCCATCGCATTCACGGCCCATGGGGCAGAGATCGAGTTCGCGCTGGATCGCCGGAAACGGATCGTCGAGCAGCGGCTCCACCATCACCCGGCCCATGGCGTTGATAACGAGCACACGGCGCCCTGACGCCGTGTCGATGAGCGCCGCGCCCCGGCCGGGACAACCGGCCGGCCAATTCACCGGACGCAGCAAATTGGGGTAGCGCTCGATGAAAATGAGCGCCTCGCGCTGGTCGAAGCCGTGATTGCCAAGGGTGACGGCATCGGCGCCCGCCGCCAGAAGCCCGTTAAAAATCTCCTCGGTGATGCCAAAGCCATGGGCCGCATTCTCGCCGTTGACGACGACCAGATCGGGCCGATAGCGCTGGCGCAGCAGCGGCAGTTCGCGAACCACTGCATCGCGGCCAGCCTTGCCCACCACATCGCCCAGAAAGATCAGCCGCACGCGAATGTATCTTTCTCGGTCATGATATAATCCAGCGGCTGGTCGAAGGGCCCGCGCGGCACTTCCTCCACTTGCTGGCACGAATAGGCCACCCCGATCGCCACGATGGGTTTGAGCGCGCGAAGCTTGACCAGCGTGCGGTCGTAGAAACCGCCGCCATAGCCAAGACGATAACCCTTGGAATCGAAAGCCAGCATCGGAACCATCAGCACATCGGGAAGGACTTCCGGCGAGGTGTCCGCCGGCACCGGGATATTCCAGATACCGGAAACCGTAGGCTCTCCCGGCGCCCAGAGGCGGAAGGTGAGCGGCAATCCCTCGCCCATCACCACCGGCATCGCCAGCCGCCACCCATCGCCACGAAGGCGGGTCAGCAGCGGCAAGGTCGAAATCTCGCTCTTGTAGGGAAAAAAGCCGGAGATCACCGATTGAAGTGGAGCCGAGGCGAAAGGCAAACCGCGTTGCGCAAGTTCATGCTTGGCAGTGGCGTGCAGAAGCTCATGGCCTGCCGCGCGGCACTTCGAGGCTTCGCCGCGCGCCCGGCGTTTTACGGCTGCAATATCCATACACCTACTCAAATCAAGCGACGAGCCGCCGTGGCCGTGGGAGAGTGCGATCCCGGGTCCCTACTTACGTAGGTGGGCGCCATTTATGCGAGGCCAGGGCCAAGCACAGGGACAGCTCCCTTTAGAATCGAATAGGCCCCAGGGAAAAATTTCTCCACACGAACCGGGCAGCCCGCCAGCTCCGTATGTAGTCCGTAAAGCCCCTGAAATCCAGTACGGGCGTCATGCCAGCTCGCGGGCCACCACTTCGAGCCGCTTCGCGGCCAAAGCCAGCCGTTGGGTGAGCCGAACCTCCAACGCTTTTGACTGTGCTTCCAAGGTCACCCGTGAAACCAGGATATCGCGCACTTCTTCTTCGAGAGCCTCGATCCGGCGAGCGGATTCCGAGAGCCTATCGGCCAGCATCAAACCCGACATGACCAAAAGCCGGATGTCGCCCACGGTGCCGACGCTTTGCTTGATACGGGTGACTTCCGTGTCCAGCAACTTGGCGAGCTCCCGCAGATGGTTCTCCTCGCCGTCCGGGCACTGCATGGTATAGGGCTGTCCATTCACCTCGACGATGACATGCGCCATGGGCCTCACTCCCCGCTGTTGGAGTGCAGCACGGCGCGGATGCGCGACATGGCGGCATCGATCTTGCTCGCCGCCTGCTTGCTCGTATCTACCAGTTCGCCAGCCTTCGAGCGCACCAGATCGAGCTCATGGGCAAGCCTTGAGCGGTCCCTGCGCAATATGTCCGCCTGCTCCGCCAACTCATCAGCCCGTTTTCCGTTTTGTTGGCGCCGCGTCACGGCAGCTTCGAACTGGCGCAAGGCCGATTCGAACTGGTCAAGGACATCGTCCAGTCTGTCAGTATCCGTCATTGCCGTCCCTGGCAAAACACGAGAATCTCTCATGCCCATAATCTGTTACCATATGCGCCGGTGGCCGCAAGCCCAACGTTGCGGGAGGCCCTTTCTGGGCGCCATCAACTGTTGACTTGGAGGTTGCCAGTGTTAACAGAGGCGCCCTGATCCACCGCGACCCGAGGACCTCCGAAAAAATGACGCAGATTTCCGCCGAACAGACCCGTTCGCTGGCGAATGTCATTCGTGCGCTGAGCATGGATGCGGTGCAAAAAGCCAACTCGGGACATCCGGGCCTGCCCATGGGCATGGCCGACGTGGCGACGGTGCTGTTCACCCAGTTCCTCAAATTCGATGCCGCCGACCCCCATTGGCCCGACCGCGACCGCTTCATCCTGTCGGCCGGTCACGGCTCCATGCTGCTCTATTCGCTGCTGTTTCTCCTTGGCTACAAGGACATGACGATCGATGAACTCAAGAACTTCCGCCAGCTCGGTTCAAAGACTGCGGGCCACCCGGAATACGGCCACGCCACCGGCATCGAAACGACGACCGGGCCTCTTGGCCAAGGTTTGGGCAATTCCGTGGGCTTCGCCATCGCCGAACGCCACCTCAATGCCCGCTTCGGCGACGATCTCGTCAATCACAAAACCTACGTGCTGGCGGGCGACGGCTGCCTGATGGAAGGCATATCCCAGGAAGCCATCACGCTCGCCGGGCATCTCAAATTGTCCAACCTCGTCGTCCTGTGGGATGACAATGGCATTTCGATTGACGGCAAGGTGTCGATGGCCGACTCGACCGACCAGCTTGCCCGCTTTGCCTCGGCCAACTGGAACGTCACCCGCGTTGACGGCCACAACACCACTGAAATAGCCGAAGCGCTTGCGGCCGTGCAGAATGCCGATAAGCCGTCGCTCATCGCCTGTAAAACCATCATCGGTTACGGCGCACCCACCAAACAGGGAACCGCCGCCACCCATGGCT
>JACMJT010000094.1 GCA_014380505.1 Hyphomicrobiales bacterium
GAGCTGGAAGCAAAGAGGCAGCGGGCCTTTGTGGTGCATCGCATCGATCGTGACACATCGGGGATTCTGCTCTTTGCAAAAACCTGGCCGGATCGAGAAGCACTGGTTGAACAATTTATCCGGCACGCGCCGGTGCGGGAGTATCTGGCAGTAGTGCGCGGTCATCTTCGCTTGGAAGAAGGGACACTCGTGCATTACTTTCGGCAGGACGGAACGTTTCAAAGGGTGACCAAGGAACGAGATCCGAAATCTTCTCGTGCGGAACTTCGCTATTCCGTAGAACATCGCCTTAAAGGGGCATCGGTCGTCCGAGTCTGGTTGGTGACCGGCTTACAAAATCAAATCCGTGTCCAGCTGTCGGCGATCGGCCACCCGGTCATCGGTGATAGGAAGTACAGTCCAGCCGAAAAACTGGAACGGCAAATGACTCGCGTCGCCCTCCACGCGGCGCATCTTGAGTTCATTCATCCACGCACTCGAGAAAGCGTGTGCATTGACTGCGAACCTCCTCCGGACTTTCACGCACTTCTTCAGGCATTAGGGTTGCCGCTCCGCATGCGTCGATGAAAGGCTGATTCCACAGAGTTCGGTTCCGCGGGGCAGCGGGTTCTTCGGCATCAACAACGTTCACCAAGCGTGCCCGACTGACGCATCCCGTAGGTTCGGGCAGGGTCGAGTATCCGCATCTCGGATGACCTGACTCCGTCTGTGTGTCGGCAACACTCCCAAAAGGTGGTTTACCGCGATGGCTCGATCCCAATCCGATCGTTTACCGCCGACGAGATCCGTTGGGTGCAGCCGAGGTAGCGCTCGGTGGTCTGCACGGAAACGTGCCCAAGCAGGAACTGAATCTGCTCCAATTCGCCGCCAGCGGCTCGGCACAGGCGGGCGCAACTTCGGCGGAGATCGTGCGGCGCGAGCTTGCTAACGCCGATTTTGGCGGCAAATTCCTTGACCACATGCCAGACGAGCTTTTCCGTCACGTATTCGCCCCAAACGTTACCTGCACTGCTCACGCGCCGAAAAAGGCTGCCATTGTTTATTCCGGCGGCCGTCGTCCAGTCATTCAATACGCCATATACCCAATCAGGAACAGGAATCGTTCGGACGTGACCGGCCTTTCCACGCATGTCTACGATCGCCCAATGCCCTTCACGCTGCTGAAGGTGGCTCTCTTCAACGCCACCGTCGATCGTTTCTTCAGCACTACCTTCCGGAAAAGGGACCGCGTGCAGGATCTCCTGAAATCCCTCGAGGCGATGCGTAGTCAAAAGTAGAGCGGGTACCACCCAGCGTTGGCCACGCCCCTTCCGACGCTCTCTGAATCAGGACGTCTCGGAACTTAGCCAGAAACCGGCCAACTTGACGCGTAACGCCCGTATCTCCCTTGTGAAAAGACCGAACCTGCGTTCAATGCCAATGAGCGGAACTGGCGACTCCACCGGGCAAGTGGATTTGAGAAGCCTACGGCGTTTTTCGTTCCTGATCTGACAACCGTTGGGAGGGGCTTGCGTTGCTGCGCTGGCATCTTCTGCAACGATGATTTCGCACCAAGCCCGCGGGGGGCCGACTACGCCTCATAGAGGA
>JACMJT010000095.1 GCA_014380505.1 Hyphomicrobiales bacterium
CCTGACATCGTCCTGTTTTCATGGATGCTCAGGACGTGGCCGGCGAGATAAAGTGAACCACAAATCAATATTCTTGGGGCAGGTGTCGTTTGGGATGCCTGCCCCAAGGCTTTTGTGAGAGAGCTTGCGGTTTCGGCCGAGAGGTTCCGGCTGCGGGCAATTTCGGCGAGCTGGTCGGCGGGAACGGCATTTGGCTCGTCCGGTATGGCAATCGTCACCACCCGCTGCGCCAGGCCTGCAAAGGGTTCGATAAAGCTCGCCGCATCCTTTGTGTTGAGCATGCCCCAGATCAAAACAAGCGGCCGTGAAAAACGGTCGTTGATATCGGAAAAAGCCCGGGCAATGACGCGGCCCGCCGACGGGTTGTGGCCGCCATCAAGCCAAAGCTCGGCATCATTCGGCAGGAGGCTGGTGAGGGCGCCCGCCCCCAACCTTTGCATGCGCGCCGGCCAGACCACCGACTTCAGTCCCTGTTCGATATGGAGTTCTGAAATGCGCCTGTCATCGAGCAGGCGTATCGCCGCGATAGCATTGCCGGCATTGTCGACTTGGTGGCGGCCCTTCAGTTGCGGCAGGTTTAAATCAAGCAAGCCGTTTTCATCCTGAAAGACCAAGCGCCCATGCTGCTCAAAGGACTGCCAGTCCTGGTTTGCTATAAAGACCGGGGCGCCGGTTCGTTCAGCGACGCGTTCAATTTCTGTCCGCGCCTCGTCGGGCTGCACGCCGATGATTGCGGAGACGCCCTTCTTCAGGATTCCCGCTTTCTCATGGGCAATGGCGGTCAGCGTGTTCCCGAGATATTGCTGGTGGTCATAATCAACGCTCGTAATGACCGAGAGCGCGGGCTTTGCAACGACATTGGTTGCATCGAGCCTGCCACCCAGGCCCACTTCAAGAATGAGATAGTCGGCAGAAGTTCGCGCGTAAGCCAGGAACGCCGCCGCCGTGGTGATTTCAAAAAAAGTAATGGGCGCGTCGCCATTGGCAGCTTCGCATTCCTCCAAGAGGGCCGATAGTTTTTCCTCAGCTATCGTTTCACCGGCCACATAAATCCGCTCGTGAAATTTTACGAGATGGGGCGAGGTGTAGCAATGAACCTTGAGACCCGCCTGTTCAAGAATGGACCTGATATAGGCAACGGTGGAGCCCTTGCCGTTGGTTCCCGCCACGTGGATGACTGGCGGCAGTTTTTCTTCCGGGTGTTCCAGCCGCGCCAGAATCCGCTCCATGCGCTCAAGACTGAGATCAATGATCTTGGGATGCAAGGAGAGCAGCCGGTTCAATATGGCATCACTGCGCGGCACGGTATTATTCAACGCTGATCGGAACCAATGCCCCGCTGTTGGAGCCCGGCAGCTCCGCTGACTTCATCAGGATGCGGGCCACGCGGCTGATGGTATCGCGCATCTGGTGGCGGTGGACCACCAGGTCAACCATGCCGTGATCCTGCAGGTATTCGGCGCGCTGGAAACCTTCCGGCAATTTCTCGCGGATGGTCTGCTCAATGACGCGGGTGCCGGCAAAACCGATCTGGGCCTTGGGTTCGGCGATGTGGAAATCGCCCAGCATGGCGTAAGACGCGGTCACACCGCCCGTCGTCGGATTGGTGAGGACAACGATATAGGGCAATTTATGGGCGCGCAGTTCCTGCACCATGACAGTGGTGCGCGGCAGTTGCATCAGGGACAGGATGCCTTCCTGCATGCGGGCGCCGCCGGAGGCCGGAAAGATCACCAGCGGGCATTTTTCGGAAATCGCCCGCTCGAATGCCTTGATGATGGCTTCGCCGGCAGCAATGCCCAGCGAACCGCCCATGAAGTTGAACTCATGCACGACGCCGACGAGCTTTACGCCGCGGCAACGGCCGA
>JACMJT010000096.1 GCA_014380505.1 Hyphomicrobiales bacterium
ATCTGCGCCTATCATTTTGGCGCAGATGGAGTTCCCACTCCCCTCACGGAGCCAAACCTCGAAGCCGCTATGCGCGCGGACGATGGCTGGATTTGGCTGCACCTCAATCTGGGTGACCAGCGCTGCCTCCGCTGGCTCAGCCAAAGCCTTGCGGTACCGCAGGGTTTAGCCGTTGAATTTACCGAAACTTCCCAAAGACAATATCTTTTAGTCCGCGGCGACTATCTCACCGGTCATCTCAACGACTTCCGTCACGAGTTTGACCGCGACTGTACCGAGCACGCCTGGCTCCATCTCCTGATGGCTAAAAACTTTCTGCTCACCGGCCGCGTCAAGGCCGTGCAATCGGCCGAACGGCTGCGCAAGGATCTGACGCACGGCATGGTTTTCGCGGGGCCCGCCCAGCTTCTATCCCACACCATCGCCAATTATCCCGACACGCTGGATGGCCTGCATCACGCCCTTCTCGATGAGCTCGAAATCATTGAGGACCACGTGCTGGATGAGCGCCACCGCGGTGAACGCAAGCGCCTCATGCTGGCACGGCGCGAAATGGCCCAGCTTCACCGCCACATGCGCAGCCTGCGCCGCGCCCTCGTCCATGCTGAACGAACCCTGCCCAATTTCCCCGAGGGACTGGCACCCGTCATCCCGAGGCTCGCCCACCTCGACCAGGATTTTGAGGTGATGGAAGCCCGCGCCCGCTTCTTCCATGACGAAATCGACGCCAAGCTCGCCTCTGAAACCAACCGCCAGCTTTATATTCTCTCCGCCCTTACCGCCGCCTTCCTGCCGCCAACCCTTGTAGCTGGCCTCTTCGGCATGAATTTTGAAGGCCTGCCCTGGTCCGGCTCGTCATGGGGCTTCTACATCGCCCTCGGCCTCTGCCTGCTGTCCTCGGCGGCGGTCTGGCTGTTCCTGTGGAACGCCAGCCGGAGATAGGCGAAACAAAACAAAATGTGACCGCCGGATTTGGAACACTTTGCAGTCCTATCAATTGAGCCCCATGTGGGACTGCGATGCGTTATCGCGTCCAAAGAGTGGCCGATTGGAGTGAAAATCATGTTGAACAAGTACCGCACTATCGTTTTGGGAGCCATGCTGGGCCTTGGAACCCTGGCATTCACAGGCGCCGGCGCCTCCGCCGCTGCCCTGCTTCCCCTCTCAGCCGTTGCGTCGGGTGAAGCGCCGGCCGTCGAGGGCGGCATCATCCAGGTGGACCATAAAAACAAAAATTGGCAAAATAAAAATTGGCAAAGGAGAAAACTCAGCTACTGCAATGACTGGAATGACCGGTGCCGCGACAGGCATCGCCGCCGTGATTTCGACAGGTCAGATCTGTACCTGCCCCTCATCATTGGCGGCGGCTTCGGTGGATACAATTATTATGACGATGATTATGGCGACTACGGTGAGTATGACGGCGGCGGCCTGAGCAGCCGGCATGTCCGCTACTGCCTGAACAAATACCAGTCCTACAACCCGCGCAACAACACCTGGGTGGCCTACAGCGGCAAGGTGAAGAAGTGCTACAGCCCGTATCTGTAAGCTGTTCCCAATGACAAGGCCGGCGTCCGCAAGGACGCCGGTTTTCTATTTTTCTTGCAGGACAGACAGGATGTGCCCGGCAGGATCTTTGAACCAGGCAATGGCCTTGGGTCCCATCCCGCCATTGTCATTGCGCAAAATGCCCTTCGCATCCGTTTTTATGTCGGGGAGGTCATAGTGTTCCATGCGCACCCCGCGCATTCCCAGCTTGTCGACAGCGTCATCAACATCATCCACGATGAAATTGAGAACCGTGTGCTCCGGCGCATGGTAATCGGTTGAATGGTA
>JACMJT010000097.1 GCA_014380505.1 Hyphomicrobiales bacterium
CCTCGCTCTCATCGCCTGTTTGGCGTTGAAGGAGATTCCGTTTCTCATTGCCATGATGTGGAGCGTACTCGCACAAGGCGATTTGGCTCCGATGCTGACGGGCCATTGGCGCAGCGCCCGCAGCCTCGGTCACGGCACGGGATCGGTCTGGCTTCGCGTCCTGCTGCCGCAAATACTGACGCGCCTTGGCTGGCCTATCGCCGCCGTCTGGATCTACGGCGCCACCGTCGTCGACATGGCGCTGGTAATCGGGCCAACACAGCCGCCAACGCTGGCGGTCATCGCCTGGGCCGATCTCAACAATGCCTCGGAAGACATCAACGGACGTGGCAGCGCCGGCGCAATGGTTCTGACACTCGTCCTCTTTGCTGTAGTCCTGCTGGCTTACCTCACGATTTCACGCGCAAGAAAGTGGGTGCGCGGGTTCATGACCGCCGGTCCGTCGGCGCTAAGCGTACCGAAATCATCCGCCACACTGCTCGCTGCGGCGATAATCGCCCTCTACGGTTTCGTCTTGGTCACGCTGGCGGCGATGTCGCTCTCGGGCCGCTGGCCCTATCCTCAACTGCTGCCGGAAACCATCGAGTTTGTGGCATGGCAGACTCTTTTGGCCAATGGGAATCCAGCCATTCTCAGCCTCTCCCTGGCGCTTGCCACGTCGGCTACGGCGCTCGGTTTCGTTGTTTGGTGGTTCGAAACGGTCGAACCGCGCTTTGACCGCGTACTGACAATTGCTGCAATTGCAAGCCTCGGACCCCCGGCGCTGGCAGTTGCCAGCGGCCAGTACCGGGTTTTTCTCCACCTCGATTTGATCGGCACGCCGGCCGGCCTGTACCTGGCGCATTTCACTCTCGTCTTTGCCTATGTCTTTATCGTGTTGAAAGGGCCGTACCGCGCCTTCGATCCCCGTTTCCGCGCCGTGGCCCACGGTCTCAACGCTGGAAAATTACGGTTCTGGTTGAGAGTCAAGGCGCCGTTGCTGAAGGCGCCGCTTGCCACCGCGGCCGCCATCGGGTTTTCGGTGGGCGTGGTGCAATTTGTGCCAGCCCAGCTCATCGCCGCCGGACGCTATTCGACGCTGCCCATGGAGGCCGTGACACTTGCATCGGGGGGCCACCGCCCCCTGACGGCAGCCTATGCGCTGGCGCTGGCCCTATTGCCTGCCATTGCCTTCCTATTGGCTCTCGTTCTTGGCCACCCGCGCTGGAGACAGGCATGGACCTGATCCTCGAACAGGTGACCATTGGTTTGTCCAGCACCATTCTTATGCAGCCCATTTCCCTCACCATCCATGCTGGAGAAACCGTCACACTGATGGGGCCAAGCGGTTCGGGCAAGTCATCGCTGTTCGCCTATATCGCTGGCGATCTGCCGCCGCCGTTGCGAGGTCATGGCCGCGTCAAGCTAGGCGGCCGCGATTTGGGTTCGCTACCTCCGGAAAGCCGACGGATCGGACGGCTGTTCCAGGACGACATGCTGTTTCCACATCTGACGGTTGGCGAAAACCTGCTCTTCGGCATGGCGCGCGGGCACCGGGCGGAGCGTTTGACCCAAATGCGTGAGGCGCTTGCCACCGCCGGACTTGAGGGCTTCGAGAACCGGAGCCCGCACACGCTTTCGGGCGGCCAGCGGACCCGGGTGGCGCTGTTCCGCGCGCTTCTCGCGGAGCCTCATGCCATGCTGCTCGATGAGCCCTTCGCCAAGCTCGATACGGAGTTGCGTGCTGCCATGCGAAGTTTTGTATTCCGCCATCTCGAAGCGCGCCGGATTCCCAGTCTTCTGGTCACCCATGACCGCGCCGACAGCCCGGCGGGTGGGCGAATTCTGACGATTGGAAGTAACGGCGAGGTGACGGCATGATGGATCGCTATGCGCTCCGGCTTTTCAAGCCGGTGATTGATGCGGCGGCGCAAAAGCTCCATGCCAAGGGTTGCAACGCCGATCAGATAACCTTCACAGGTCTTGGTTTCGGTCTGCTCGCGGCGCTATCGATCGCCATCGGCCAGCCCGCTCTTGCGATTGTCCCCTTGTTGCTCAGCCGCGCCTGTGACGGTGTTGACGGCGCTTTGGCGCGGCTTCACGCCGCCACCGACCGCGGCGCCTTTCTCGACATCAGCCTGGATTTCGTTTTCTACGCCGCGATTCCCCTTGCCTTCGCCATTACCGATCCGCAAGCCAACGGGCTTGCCGCCGCGGTTTTGCTCGCGGCTTTCCTCGGCACCGGCACGAGCTTCTTAGCCTATGCGGTTATCGCCGAGAAACGCGGCCTCAAGAGCACAGCCTATCCATCGAAGTCGATCTATTATCTTGGCGGACTTACCGAGGGCACCGAAACCATTGCGTGCTTTCTCGCCATGTGCTGGTGGCCGGGACATTTCGCCATGATCGCCTATATCTTCGCTGGCCTTTGCGTGCTCACTTCCGCTATGCGGATCTTCGCTGGTTGGAGAGCCTTCGCACCCAAGAAAGATTAACTTGGCTTAACGAAAAATTTTCCAGAGCTGGTGATTTTCTCTTGATAACGGAGGGCGAATCCATCATATCGGTGGCGCCCAAAGTCGCACGTGCCTCAGGGACTTTCCCAAAGCAACGACGGTGCGGGCTTTTTGGTCTCAACCGGCTCCTCCAAAGGCCGGGGTTACTGAGAGGCACCACTATCATTGCCCGCAGTGCGATCGGGTTTACCCGGTCAAGCCAAGGCGAAAAGTCAGTACGCGCAAAGCGTATCCCGCGTCTCCATCGCGTGGGTTCGCGAATGTGATGCTGGAAAGACGTCAGCTTTTTTGGGAGTAAACCCAATGACCGCGACCGCCCGCATTGCCGACTTTCTCCGCGACCGCCGTCCCGAGGGACCCTGTCTCGTCGTCGATCTCGATGTCATCGCCAAGAACTACCGCGCCTTCTCGCGCGCCATGCCGGCGACCCGCATTTTCTATGCGGTGAAGGCAAACCCCGCGCCTGAGATATTGCAGCTTCTGGCTAGGATGGGCTCGAACTTCGATGCGGCGTCCGTCGCCGAAATTGAGATGGTGTTGGCCGCTGGCGCCACGCCGGACCGCATCTCCTACGGTAACACCGTCAAGAAGGAGCGCGACGTCGCGCGGGCCCATGAATTGGGTGTCACGCTGTTCGCCGTCGATTCGGTTGAAGAGGCCGAGAAGATCGCCCGTGCCGCTCCGGCCGCGCGCGTGTTCTGCCGCATCCTCGCCGATGGCGCGGGGGCCGAATGGCCGCTGTCGCGCAAATTCGGCTGCGATCCCGCCATGGCCGAAGACGTGCTCCTCCGCGCTCATAACCTGGGCCTCAAGGCATATGGTATTTCCTTCCATGTGGGCTCCCAGCAAACAAGGCTTGAGGCTTGGGACGTGGCGCTTGGCCAATCGAAGGCGATCTTCGATGCGCTGGCGGCGCATGGTATCACGCTGTCCATGGTCAATCTCGGCGGCGGCTTTCCGGCGAAGTATCTCAAGCCGGTGCCGGGCACCGGCCAGTATGCCAATGCCATCCAGGCAGCGCTTGCCAAACATTTCGGCAACGCCATCCCCGAGACCATCATCGAACCGGGGCGCGGGCTGGTCGGCAACGCCGGGGTGATCAAGGCGGAAGTCGTGCTGGTGTCGAAGAAGCACGCCAATGACAACCAGCGCTGGGTCTATCTCGACATCGGCAAGTTCGGCGGCCTGGCGGAAACCATGGACGAGGCGATCCGCTATCCCATCACCACGGCAAAGGATCGCGATGCCAAGGGACCGTGCATCGTCGCCGGCCCCACCTGCGATTCCGCCGACGTGCTCTACGAAAAAACGCCCTACGACCTGCCGATGACGCTCACCGTCGGCGACGAGGTGCTGATCGAGGCAACCGGGGCCTATACGACGACTTACGCGTCGGTGGCTTTCAACGGCTTCGCGCCGCTCGCCAGCTACGTCATCTGATATCTCTCAGTCACAGCAATAAGAAAGGGCGGCCAGAAGACCGCCCTTTCAATGGTTGTTGCGCGGCAGTTATTCGCCGGCAGCCAATGCCTTTTCAGCGGCTGCAATAGCGGCCTGGCGCTTGGCAATTTCGGCCCCAATCGGCGGGCCCTTGAAGCGCTTGTTCTCGACCGCGAACCAGACGATCGCCGTCAGGATTAGAAAGCCCACTGTGATGTAAAGTGCCCAGTCGTTCGGCGGCTGGATGCCGATGATGATGAGCAGGGCCATGGCGAGGATCGACAACACCGCGACCAGCTTGTAGGTGCCGATACCCATGTTCCACGGACCCATCTTCGGCCACTTCTCGCCGCCGATCGTGAACAGGCCGAGCGCGATCGGCACCGTGAACGACAGGAACAGGAAGATGACCGTGCACGACACCACGATCGAATAGGCGGGCGTGCCGGCAATGGTGATGGCCGAGGTGAACCACACGAACAGCACGGCCAGGATGGACGACGTCCAGATCGCCGCCACGGGAGCGCGGTGGACCGGATTCACCTTGGCAAGCGCGGCGGAGGCACCCGGGATGCCGCCGTCGCGCGAGAAGGCAAAGAGCATGCGCGATGCGCTCGTCACCGTTGCCAGGCCGCACAGTAGCTGCGAGACGAAGATGGCGATGTAGAGAATGGTCTTTACCGACGGGTTCACTTGGGCATCCATTCCCCAGAAGAACACGTTCCAGCCCTGCTTGGCGGCATCGTCAAGGCTCGGCACCATGATGATGAAGGCGCACAGGAACAGCCAGCCGAAGATCCCGGACCACAGCACCGAGGAGACCATGCCGGCCGGCACCGAACGGGCCGCGTCGGTGGTCTCTTCCGCGGTGTGGGCGGAGGCGTCGTAGCCGGTGATTGTGTAAACCGGCAGCAGCAGCCCGAGCAGGAAGGCCATGAGGCCCGTTACCGCGATCGGCCACACGGCGATTGCGCCTTCCGTGCCTGTGTAGTTCCCGAAGGTCCACAGGCGCGCGATTTCGAAGCTTGTCGCCGAACCGAGGCAGACGAGAGTGAGAGCGATTGCGGTGGCGAAGATCAGGTAGCCCGAGAAGTCGGTGAGCTTCGCCGTCAGTCCGATACCGAAGTGGTTGATCGCCGCTTGCAGGCCGGTGATGACCGCCACGAAAATGACGCGGTGGGCCAGCGTATCCTCGATTCCAAACATCGAACCGAAAGCGCCGAAGAAAAAGTAGAACGTGCCGACGTTGATGGCCCCGAGCACCGTCACGAGGCCGAGCAGGTTAAGCCAGGCCGAAAGCCAGCCGGTGAAGCGGTTGCCGAGGATCGAACCCCAGTGATAGAGGCCGCCGGCGGTCGGATAGGCCGAGGAAATCTGCGCCAGAGCCAGCGCGAAGATGCCGGAAATAATGACGCCCACGGGCCAGCCGATGCCGATCGCGGCGCCGCCCGCGCCCGAGGTGGCCTGGCAGAGCGAGTTGATGCCGCCTGACAGAATGCAGATGATTGAAAACGAGATGGCGAAATTCGAGAACTTGCCCATGCGCCGGGAGAGTTCCTGGGCATAGCCCATTCCGTGGAGGACTTTCTCGTCCTCGGTCGAGTGTTCATTGGCCATAGTGACTCCTCCATGCCGCCCGCGGGGATCTGGGCGCCCCTGTTTTGACTATGCTGCATTGCGCAAGGTGCCTCTCGCGCTAAGCTTCCCCTGAGATGGCAGTGTGGTCTTGCCTCGCCAGAACGTCAACCCAAGTCTGGGACCTTGAGCGCCGCCAGCCGCTGATCATCGGGCACTCGA
>JACMJT010000098.1 GCA_014380505.1 Hyphomicrobiales bacterium
GCCCAATGCCGTCACATTGAAGAACCCGGACTTCCAGGCGCTGGCCAAGGCTTATGGCTGCGTCGCCGAAAAGCCAGCCTCGCTCAAGGCGCTGACGGCTTCGATCAAGAAAGCGCTCGCCGCCGAAGGCCCGACATTGATCGAGATGACGCCGCGCATGGTGAACGGGTGATCGAAGAGCGGATGAGGGCTTCTTCACCATGACCGAACCCAGCCAGCTTTCGCTGCTCAAGACCCGCAACTTCCTGCCGCTGTTCGTGGCCCAGGCGATCGGCGCGTTCAACGACAACGCGCTCCGCCAGGGCATCGCCATCCTGATCACCTATGAGCTTGCTGAAAAGCAGGGTTGGGACCCCATCGTTTTCGTACAGGCGGGAACGGCCCTGTTCATCCTGCCATACCTGCTGTTCTCCGCCATCGCAGGCCAGCTCGCCGACAAATTCGACAAGGCGGTGATTGCCCGGAGGATCAAGTTTGCCGAGATCGGCGTCATGCTTTTCGGCGCGGCCGCCCTTTGGTTCGACAATATCTTTCTCGATCTTTTCGTGCTGTTTCTCGCCGGGACCCTGGCCGCCTTCTTCGGGCCGGTCAAATACGGCGTGCTGCCGCAATATCTGAAACGCGAGGAACTGATCGGCGGCAACGGCCTGATCGAGATGGGGACCTTTGTGTTCGTCCTCCTCGGCATCATCGCCGGAGGCTCCCTCGTTCGTCTCGAGTGGGGGAGGCCCGTGCTTTCGGTGGGCATTGCCGCGCTGGCCGTCGCCGCCTGGATCGCCGCCATGCGCATGCCATCGGCGCCGGCCCCTTCCCCCGGCCTTGTGATCGACTGGAACGTGCCGCGCCAGACAAAAAAGATTCTGGGTTACGCGCGTGAGCGCTGGGACGTGTTCTACGCCGTGCTCGGCGCCTCGTGGTTCTGGCTGCTGGCCACCGCCATCGTGGTGCAGCTCCCGGTGTTCACCAAACAAATATTGCTGGGGAGCGATGATGTCGCCAACATCTTCAATGCCCTGTTCACCATCGGCGTGGGCGCTGGATCGCTACTGACCAATTCGCTGCTCAAGGGCGAGGTCTCGGCCAAATACGTGCCCGTGGCGGCGATCATGATGACGGTCTTCCTGGTCGATTTCTATTTTGCCTCGGGTCTCGCCGCCGCAGGGCTTGCGGGTACGGCTGAAAACGGGCCATCCGTTTTCTTCTCAACCTGGGCTGGCTGGCGCGTCGGCATCGATCTGTTCTTTACCGCCTTCTTCGGCGGCCTCTATGCCGTGCCGCTCAATGCCATCATGCAGAACCGCGCCAGCCCGCCCAAGCGCTCGCGCGTCATCGCCGCCAACAATGTGATGAACGCCATCTTCATGATCACGGCAACGGTCAGCTCCGTCGTGCTGCTGAAATTGATGTCCCAGCGGGGGCTGTTCCTCACCTTGGCGCTGGCCAATGCCATCGCCGCTGTTCTGATCTGCCGCCTGTTGCCCCAGGAACTGGTGGCCAATTTGCTGCGGCAGGTGTTCCGCGTGCTTTACCGGGTCGAAGTGAAAGGCCTTGAGAATTTCGCCGCCGCCGGGCGCAAAGCCGTGATCATCGCCAACCACACCTCGATGCTCGACGGGCCGGTACTCTCGGCCTTCCTGCCGGAGCGCTGCGGCTTCGCCATCAACACCCACATGGCGCGGAAATGGTGGTCGAGGCCCGCCTTCTTTTTCTTCGACATGATCCCCATCGATCCCACCAACCCGATGGCGCTGCGGAGCCTTGTCGAAGAACTGAAGAAGGGCCGCAAGATCGTGATCTTCCCGGAAGGACGGCTGACGGTGACGGGGACGCTGATGAAAGTTTACGAGGGGCCCGGCGCCATAGCCCAGATGGCGGGCGCCAAGGTTCTGCCCGTTAAGATCGAGGGCGCGCAATATTCCATGTTTTCGCGGATGCGCGGCAAGCTCCGGCTGCGCTGGTTTCCCAAGATCACGCTGACGTTTCTGCCGCCGGTGAAATTTGAATCGCCTCCGGGGCTGCGCGGCGCCGCCCTTCGCGAGCACCAGGCCGACAAGCTCTACGATGTCATGACCGATATGGTGTTCCGCACCTCCAACATCGACCAGACCCTGTTCGAAGCCCTGCTCGATGCGAGGGCGACCCATGGCCGCAAGCATCTGGTTCTCGAGGATATCCAGCGTACCCCTGCGAGCTACGACCGGCTGGTGGCGGGAAGCTTTGTGCTGGGCCGCAGGCTCGCCCGGCTCACGGCGGGTGAAACCAATGTTGGCGTGCTGCTGCCCAACGCCATCGGCTGCTTCCTCACGGTCTTCGGCCTCCATGTCACGGGTCGCGTGCCCGCCATGCTGAATTTCTCGACGGGGGCCACCAACATGGCGGCGGCCTGCACGGCGGCGCAGGTTTCGACCATCGTCACCTCGCGGCGCTTCATCGAGGCGGGCGACATGCAGGAGAGCCTGGCCATACTCGCTCGCAATCGCAAGATCATCTATCTCGAGGACGTCCGCGCCAGCCTCAATGTGTTGGACAAGCTCTACGGGCTTTATGCCAGGACATTTTCGAAGTGGGCGCTGCGCTCGGCGGGCGCTGCCCGCGATCCGAATTCTCCGGCGGTTATTCTGTTCACCTCGGGATCGGAGGGAATGCCGAAGGGCGTCGTGCTGTCCCACCGCAATCTCCACGCCAACCGCTTCCAGGCCGCCGCCCGCATCGCCTTCACCGCCCAGGACGTGGTGTTCAACGCGCTGCCCATGTTCCATTCCTTCGGGATGACGGCGGGCACCTTGCTGACCGTGCTCGCGGGTGTTCGAACCTTCCTCTACCCCTCGCCGCTCCACTACAAGATCGTGCCCGAGCTTTGCTACGACACCAACGCGACCGTGCTGTTCGGCACCGACACCTTCCTCATGGGCTATGCCCGCAACGCCCATCCTTACGATTTCTTCAACACGCGCCTCGTTGTGGCGGGGGCTGAACGGGTGAAGCCGGAGACCCGCGATATCTGGATGGAGAAATTCGGGCTTCGCATTCTCGAAGGCTACGGCGCCACCGAGTGCTCGCCCGTGCTCGCCGTCAACACTCCCATGCATTACCGCACCGGCACCGTGGGCCGCCTGCTCGATCAAATCGAATACCGGCTTGATCCCGTGGAGGGGATCGAGGAGGGCGGCCGGCTTTTTGTGAAAGGCCCCAACATCATGCTGGGCTATCTTCGCGCCGATAATCCAGGCGTGATCGAACCGCCCCCCGGTGGCTGGTACGACACCGGCGATATCGTGAAAATCGACGATCACGGCTTCGTCACCATCCTCGGCCGCGCCAAGCGCTTTGCCAAGATCGCCGGTGAGATGGTGTCGCTCTCCGCCGTTGAGGGAAAGCTGCATACGGTCTTTCTCGAGACGCTGCATGCCGTCGTCGCCGTGCCCGATCCCAAGAAGGGCGAGCAGCTCGTGCATTTCACCACCGATGACACGCTTGATCGCAGCAAAGTTTTGGATGGACTGAAACGCGCGGGCGCCGTCGACCTGATGATCCCGCGCAACATTATCGCGGTGAAGGAGATGCCGCTGCTCGGCTCGGGCAAGACCGACTATGTGACGCTCAACCGAATGGCGCGCGAGAAGGTGAAGGATTGACGCCTCCCAAATTGAAGAGGATGCGCGGGTCAAGTCCGCGCATGATGAGAAGAAGAAGATATTTTGCTTCCCCTCTTCTCATCATGCCCGCGCTCGACGCGGGCATCCTCTTTGGGGAACAATTTGGTTGAGCTCGATACCATCGACAGCGCCCGCCTTGCGGGGAGCGAAGGCAAGGCGATGCAACTGGCCATGGGGCTGCTGGTGCGGGCAGCGGAGATCATGGGTGCGCCTCGCCTCATCCCCATAGGCTTCGCCCATATCGATGCCTGTTTCTACACGGGCCGCGCGCACGTGGATTTCGCCCGGTATCTCGTGGACAACGGCGCAAAGCTTGCCGTCACCACCTGGACCAACAATGGCGTGGTGAGTCTTGCCGACCCTGCCCTTCGGCCCGAGGCGAGCGATCCCACGATGGTGAAGGGCGCGCGGGAACTGATGCAGCTTTATGCGCGGCTTGGCTGCACGCCGACATGGACCTGTGCTCCCTATCAACTGCCGGGCGGCCCCAAATTCGGCGATCACA
>JACMJT010000099.1 GCA_014380505.1 Hyphomicrobiales bacterium
AAAAATCCGGCCAGCCGTCATCGGGAAAGAAACGGCGCAGGAACAGGACACGGGCGCGCAGGCTCTTGGCATCGTCATTCCACGGCAACGCCGTCAATCCCATTTCCGCAACCCCTTGCGTCATGGCCGCGGCCATAGCCCCGGGATCCATATTGGTTATGGGTTTTTCTTCAAGAACCAATGCGCCCAGGCGGCGCTGACGGCTGGCGCTCACAATTTTTGCCCGGCTGTCCCAGAAGATAATGTCACCAGTTTCGATTTGGTCGGCGAAATGATCTTCGATCTCGGCAAGGGATAAAGGTGCGGCAAGAAATATCTTCTGATCCCCCTGTGCACCGTCGGTGGTGGCGATGGCGAGCCAATCATGGACGGCGAGGCCATCATGTTCAGGAAGAACCGCACCGCCGCCGCCCGCCAACCGGTAGCGGCGCTCGCCACCCCGGCGCTGGGCGATACGGTCAGGCCAAGCCAAGGCGACGAGCACACCTATACCCACTTTGTTGGGCGCGTCAGGTTGAGAGGTGGGTCCCGGCTTTCGCCGGGATGACGGGTTTGGAGAGTCCGAAATTCCCGCGATCTGCCTGATCTGTTTTGAGGCGGCGCGGATGCGGTCGCGAGCCTGGCCCTGCACCTGCTCCAATCTTGATCCAATATCCGTTCCCGCCGCTCTCCCCAATCCATCGCGTTCGGCGAGGAACGCTGCGAGATCGGCGGCAAGGGGGCTGGCACCGCGCGCAACCATGTGAGAAAGCCGGGGATGCAGCGGCAATCGGACCATGGCTTTGCCGAGGCTGGTGATCTTGCCGGTTTCATCGATGGCCTGAAGCCGCTTCAGCAAGTCCTGGGCTTGAGCAAAGGAGGCCTTAGGCGGCGAGTCGAGCCATGTCAGGGACGTTGCATCGGCCACGCCCCAGGAGGCGAGTTCGAGCACCAGCAGCGCCAGATCGGCTGCGAGAATTTCCGGCTGATCATGGGGAGCGAGTGCGCGTGTCTCGGCTTCGGGCCAAAGCCTGTAGCAGACACCGGGACCCAGACGCCCGGCCCGGCCACGTCGCTGGTTGGCGGCGGCGAGCGATACGCGAATGGTATGGAGCGCAGTCATGCCGCCGGCAGGATCGAAACGGGGCACCCGCTTGAAGCCCGTATCTATGACAGCGCCAATGCCGTCGATGGTGAGACTGGTTTCGGCAATCGTGGTGGCCAGCACGATCTTGCGGCAGCCCGCCGGAGATGGCCGGATGGCGGCGTCCTGTTCGGCAAAGCCCATGGCTCCATAGAGCGGGCGCACTGTAACATCTTTCGGCAATAGCGATGCGTTGAGCGTCGTTTCGGTACGGCGGATTTCCGCTTCGCCGGGGAGAAAAACGAGAATGCTTTGGTCTGTCTCGTCCAGTGCGCGGAAAACGGCCCGGGCAACGTCTTGCGCTGTCGTTTGGCGCTGAGCCTTGTCGAGATGATATGTTACCACCGAAAAAACCCGGCCAGGCGCATCGATCACCGAAGCGTTTCCGAGATGGGCCGAGATCGCCGCAGTGTCCAGCGTCGCCGACATCACCAGAATTTTAAGATCGTCGCGCAAGGCCCGCTGCACGTCAAGCGTCAACGCCAGTCCCAGGTCACCGTCCAGCGAGCGCTCGTGGAACTCATCGAATATCATGAGGCCCACGCCCGATAGCTCTGGATCGGTTTGCAGCCTTCGCGTCAACACGCCCTCGGTGACAACTTCAATGCGGGTGCGGGCCGACACTTTACGATCAAGCCTGATCGTATAACCCACCGTTCCGCCGATTTCCTCGCCCAGCGTGCCGGCCATGCGATGGGCGGCGGCACGGGCGGCAAGCCGCCGCGGTTCGAGCATCAAAATTCTCAGGCCCTTGAGCCAAGCCGCATCGAGCAGCTTCAAAGGCACGCGCGTGGTTTTGCCAGCGCCCGGTTCGGCCACAAGAATTGCAGCCGGGGCCTTCGCGAGTTCGGCCGAAAGCCGCGGGATCACGGCGTCGACGGGAAATTCCATGCTAGCCTGATTTCGCCCGTTTTTGACAATTCAGTATGTCTTGGGTTTGGCATAGGTCACTGCATATGCCAAATAAATGACTTCGATCTTGTGGCGTTTGGCCCCATGGCGATCTCTCCCAGCAGCAGAGGATATAAAGACGTGATCACCGCCAGGTACGAGTTTTCCGACCGCGAAGGTCTGGCAGTGCAACTGGCAAACGACGTGGGAAATGCACTTCGCGCTCGCATTGCCACGAATGGCATGGCGAAGCTGGCGGTCTCCGGAGGCACGACGCCCAAACTTTTCTTCGAAAAACTCTCGCGCCTGGACATTGGGTGGAGCCAGGTGACGGTCACTCTCGTCGATGACCGGCAGGTTCTGGAAAGCAGCGAACGCTCGAATGCGCGGTTGGTGCGGTCCTCATTGATACAGGACAAGGCGGCGGCCGCGCGCTTCGCGCCGCTTTACAACAATCCCGAAGCGGCCAAACTGGAGCCGTTCGATGCCGTTGTCCTTGGCATGGGGCGTGATGGCCACACGGCGTCTTTCTTTCCCGGTGGCGATAGGCTCGCCGAGGCGCTCGATCCCGCCACGCTACAGCGTATCGTCGAAATGCGTGCGCCAACGGCGGGTGAGCCCCGCCTCACGTTTACACTGCCGGTTCTTCTTGCCGCGAGTTTTATCGCACTTCACATTGAAGGATGGGAAAAGCGCGCGGCTCTCGAGACGGCACTGGCAGGCGGTCCCATTGAAGACATGCCGATCCGGGCATTTTTCAGGGCCAAGGCGCCGATTACGCTCTACTGGTCCCCCTAAGGGGCGCGGTGCATTTCCTTGATCTCGGTGGCGCGAATGTCGGGCGCCCGCTCAAGGGAATAGTTCAGGCTGAAGGGCGACTGGGCCATGAACACCGGATCGCCGTCGAGATCATTGGCAATGGAAAAACGATTGGCG
>JACMJT010000100.1 GCA_014380505.1 Hyphomicrobiales bacterium
GGCCTCGATCAGCCCGAGAAACCGCTCCTTCGCCGATACGCGCCGCGTGCTCACCTATTACCGCATGTCGCCGGACGGCAAGCGTCTGATTTTCGGCGGCCGCGCCAAGTTCGGCCAGACGGATCCCGTGGAAACCGCAACGATTCTTTACCGCTTCATGCTGGACCGGTTTCCCCAGTTGCGGGGGACGAAAATTACCCACGCCTGGACCGGCAATGTCGCCTTCACCGTCGATGAAGTTCCGCACATGGGGAAGTTCGACAATCTGCACTATGCGCTGGGCTGCAACGGTTCCGGCGTTGCCATGATGTCCTATCTCGGCCACCAGACGGCGCGCAAGATTGCCGGACATGTGAACCGAGTTTGCGCGTTCGACCGTGCGGAGTTCCCCGATCACCCGCTCTACAAAGGCTCGACCTGGTTTCTCCCGATGATCGGCCAGTATTTCCGCGCCCGCGACTGGATCGACCGGCGCTTTAGTTGAGGGCTATACGCACTTCGCCTGCACGCTCCACACGCCGCTGGCATAGCTTGGCCCGCCGATCATCTGGCTGGATTGCCCATCGGGGCAGGCGAAATAGCGCAGGCTCGATGTGGCGACGGCCTCGGCATCCTTCTGCTGTTTCGGACCCATTCCGGAGACGCGCATGTCGAAGGCTTTTGAGCTTTTCGTATAGCTATAGTCGAGCTGGTAAGTCTTGCCGTTGTAGAAGACGGGTTCGGAGCGCGATGTCGTCTGCACCTGACCGCCACTATGCTGATTGATGGTGATATTGTTGCTGGGTTTGCACCCCGCCAGCAACACGGCGGTGGCGGCGATCGTCAGGCAAATCGGTTTCATGGGCAGCTTATGCCCGCGAAGCCTCGACCCGGCAAGCGCGTCCTTGTATAGAGCCCGCTGCCCATGAGTCCCTTTGATCCCGCCTCCCTCCTCGTTCCTCGCGGTAGAACCGCCGATGAAGGCGCCATCGCCCGCATGGCGCAGAAATCGCGGGAGCTTCGCGGCCTCGGCCACGATGTCGTAAGCCTGACCCTTGGCGAACCCGATTTCGATACGCCGCTCAACATCCAGGAGGCGGCAACCGCCGCCATGCAGGCGGGTTTCACCCATTATTCGCCGGTGCAGGGGATCCCCGAACTTCGCGCGGCGGTTTCAAAAAAACTGAAGGTTGAAAACAATCTCGAATACGGCGCCGCCGAAATCTGCATCACCAACGGCGCCAAGCAGGCCATCGCCAATGCGGTCCTGTCGCTCATCGATCATGGCGACGAGGTCATCATGCTGGCGCCCTTCTGGCTCTCTTACGAAATCACCGTGCGCCTCGCCGGCGGCACGCCCGTGATGCTGCCTGCAACTGTCGGCGAGAACTACAAGGTTCCAGCCTCGCGCATCGCCGCTGCTGTCACGGACCGCACCAAGCTCCTTATGCTCAACTCGCCCTGTAACCCAACAGGTGCGGTGTGGTCGCGCGCCGCGTTGCAGGAGATCGCAGCGATTGTCCTGTCGCATCCGAAGATGATGGTGCTCTCGGATGAAATCTACGAATACATCATGTTCGAAGGCGAGATGGTTTCCATCGGCGCGTTTCCCGGCATGCGCGAACGCACCATCACAGTGAATGGTTTCTCCAAGGGTTTCGCCATGACGGGCTGGCGTCTCGGTTATTCAGCCGCGATCGAGCCTCTGACCAGAGTTATGATGCAAATGCAGAGCGCCATCACCGCAGGCGCGAACCAGTTCGTGCAGCGCGCTGCCGTCGCCGCTCTCGAAGGCCCCCGCGGCGAGGTAGAGGCCATGCGCCAACGCTACCAGTCACGCCGCGACATGGTCATTTCGGCGCTCAAAAATATCGAGGGCGTGCGCATCGCGGCGATCCCGGCGACCTTTTATGCCTTCCCGGATGTCTCAGGCTTGCTCGGGCGGAAGGCGGGCAACCAAGTGCTCGATACCTCGGAGCGGCTGTGCGACTGGCTGCTGGAAGAGCATGGCGTCGCCACGGTGCCCGGCACCGCCTTCGGCGCCCCCGGTTGCATAAGGCTCTCCTTCGCGGCAAGCGAAAGCGATCTTGAAAAAGCGTTGAGCCGTATATCCAAGGCTTTGAACAGCTTGATTTAGGGCCGGATCACCAGCGCCGTAAGCAAGGCTGACCCATAGAGACCGATACCAAAGACCGTGTGGGTGGCAATGCTGCGCAGGCGGGCCACGCTGGGGTTCGGCGTTTTCGAGGCTGCGATCCCCGCACCCATGCCCGGCTGCATCATGAAAAATGGAGCGGCCAGAGTGAGAAGACCGATGATCAAGGCCGGGAGCAGGGTCGGATGACGCGCCCACTCAAGACCCCATATCGCCAAAAGCAAAACCGAGAACATAATGCCGATCGCATAGTGGGCGCCCCAGCCGATAACGGGCTCGCCACGAACGGGCGGCGCCTTCGCAATGTTGTCATGCACGAAGCGTCCGCGCGGGAAGTGGCCAAACCAGCGGCCAACCAGTCCCCAATTTATCGATGGTATCCCAAAAAAGCGCTTTAGAAATACACCCCAAAGATCCATCGCGACGGTGGCGCCGATACCAATCAAGGCCGCGCGTACAACGATTTCCAGCCCTTCACTCACCCGTCTCTATTCCGCCGCTTCGCTCATCGGCGGTTGCGGATGGGGCTTCAGCTTCGACGTGGGCTTGGCCGGCAGCGGCACAACCTCGCCGATAGGTGCTGGCTCCACGGCATTCACCGCCACGCGGCGGTCGCGCGCCACGAAGGAGTAGATCGCAGGCGTGATGAACAGGGTGAACAGCGTGCCGATGGTCATGCCGGCGGCGATGACGATGCCGATGTCGAAACGGCTTTTGGCACCCGCCCCGTCGGCGATCAGCAGCGGCACCACGCCGATGGCGAAGCGAGCGGCCGCGCCCGCCCCTGCCGCGATCAGAAACGGCA
>JACMJT010000001.1 GCA_014380505.1 Hyphomicrobiales bacterium
CCCCCAATCGGGCTTTCGCCCATCCCCGGATACAACACGACTGCGACTCAGCACGCCAGCTTGGCTTGCACTTTCCCCAGCAAGGCCAAGCCTATCCTTTGAGTTTGCCACGGAACCCGGCTTCGGCAAGCAGTAATATTCGCAGCCTGTGAGCCGCGCAAACTCCGTATGAAAGCTGAATCGCCCCCGTAACCCTCGCCACGTTAATGGGCACGTCGACCCAGCGTCCAACCTTATTCGAGGCGCCCCTGCGACATTTTGGACTTCGTCGCATATTCTTCTGTCGGGGCAATCTGATAGAGGCTGCCCTCCTCGGAATCGGTGGTGAAGTAGATCAGCCCATCCGGCCCCATCCGCACATCCCTGATACGCCCTAACTCATCCTTGAGAAAGTGCTCTTCGAGTATCACCCGGCCATTCTCCAGCTTCACGCGCACCAGCATCTGGCTCGCCAGAGAGCCGAGCCAGGCGGTGCTCTGCCAGTCCGAGACATGCCCGCCATAAAGGGTCAATCCGGATGGGCCGATCGATGGAACCCAATAGCGCACCGGCTGTTCCAGGCCTTCGGCCTCGGTCAGTCCATGGTTGATCGGGGAGCCGTCATAGTCGACGCCGTAGGTGATGAGCGGCCAGCCATAATTGCGGCCCGGCTCGATGCGGTTCAACTCGTCGCCGCCCATAGGGCCGTGCTCAATCGCCCAGAGCTGTCCGTCGGCTGGATCGAACGCCAGCCCTTGCTGATTGCGATGGCCATAGCTCCAGATGCCCGGACGCGCTTGCGGCGTGCCGATAAACGGATTGTCGTCAGGGAAGGTGCCGTTGCGCCGCATTCTGGTGATCTTGCCGTAATCGTCGCTCAAATTCTGTGCATGGCGGCCGTCGAAACGGTCGCCGAGCGTCAGATATAGGAGCCCTGCGCGGTCGATCGCCATGCGCCCGCCAAGCTGCTCGGTTCCAGCGGTCGGAGGGAAGCTCTCGAAAATGAGTTTGCTATCCTCCAGCGACAGGTTTTCGATGTCGAGCCGCGCCTTCAGCACCCTGATCGTGGCGGCTTCGCGGGTTCCGTAGACGTAGGACAGATAGATCGTGTCATTATTGGCGAATTCGGGGTCGAGAACGACATCCATCAACCCGGCATGATCAGCCGTGAGCCGTTCCGGCGTTCCCGAAATGAGCAGCGGTTCCGGCTCTCCCGGCACGATCAGCTTAAGGTCGCCCCAGCGCTCGGTGACAAGGATGAGCCCCTCCGGCAGGAACGCGACCGACCACGGGAAATTGAACGGCCCGGCGATGCGCGTCACGGTGAAGTCCGGCTTTGCCGCGACTTCGGGCTGGGTCTGTTCGATTGTCTCCGATCGCGCCAGGGACGACAAGGCCCCCGCCGCGAGCGCAGAAGCGACGATCAGCCCAGCAACATCGCGTGCGGTGGGAAGACGAAGCGCCATGATAGTTTCTCGATTGCGAAGGGTGCTGCGGAGGGGGATGCAGAACTGATGCCAAATGAGTAGCTGAGTCTTAACATCGCGAAGACGGTAAAACTGAGGCTTTTCGTTCACTCAGCAAAATCAGTTGCCGAAAAGCCATGGAGGGGACACATTGCCGCCGCAGGGCCCGAGCAGCATCCGCCCCGCCGCTTGTATCCTCGCCCCCTCCACCACATAGATTACCTCATCATGCACCCGATTATCCAAGTTTCGAACCTATCCAAGACATTTGCCGGCGGCTTCCAGGCGCTGAAGAATGTCAGCCTGGACATCCGCCGCGGCGAGATCTTCGCGCTGCTGGGCCCTAATGGCGCGGGCAAGACGACGCTGATCAGCATCGTTTGCGGCCTCGTCAATCCAACCAGCGGCTCGGTTCGCGTCGACGGCCACGACATCATCGACGATTACCGCGCCGCGCGGGCGTTGATCGGCCTCGTGCCGCAGGAACTGACCACCGACGCCTTCGAGACGGTGTGGGGAACCGTCAGCTTCAGCCGCGGGCTGTTCGGCAAGAAGCCCGATCCGGCGCATATCGAGAAGGTGCTGCG